>JAPFFX010000093.1 GCA_026645375.1 Citricoccus sp. WCRC_4
GGTGCCGTTGGGTACCGTGGAAGCAAGCATCGGTGACCCCCGGCGCCCTGCCGCCCGTCGTCGTCGTGGGCTGCGGGAGCGCGGCCGGCGGCAGGAAGGACAACTGTGACTGAGCAGGACCGAACCCAGAGCCCTGCGGCACCACGGCCGGACGCGGAGACCCCCGACGGCGGGGCCGCCGGTTCCGAGGACCGTCCCAGCTTCCCGGCCTGGCTGGCCTCGCTGGGCTCGGGCACCGAGAACGACACCATGCTGCGGTTCGCCCCCTCCTCGGCGAACAGCATCGACATCACCCACTCCCACCCCTCGGGCCTGTCCCAGTTCATGTCCGGGCGCAAGACGCGGCTGTCCACCCTGCTGCGGGACCCCGAGCAGTTCGTGGCCGCCCGCGGCGCGGCCCGGCAGCTGCGGGGCAAGATCCAGGAACTGGCCGAGGACCGCGGTGTCGACGTCGGCTACCTCGCCACCGGCGTGGCGACCTGGCGGACCATCGAGGAGGGCCGCTCCACCCAGATGTCGGCTCCGGTGCTGCTGGCACGGCTGACCCTGACCCTGCGCAGCGAGCAGGACGACTACGAAGTGCAGATCACCGAACGCGCCCGGCTCAACCCGGCGCTGGCGCGGTACTTCCGGGACACCTTCGGGATCACCCTGGACGCCGATGACTACCTGCGGGCCGCGTACGCCACCGCCAAGCTGGAGCCGATGCCGGCCCTGGAGCTGCTGCGCTCCGAGGCCCGTCGGCTGCGCGGACTGGTGGTGGAGAACCGGCTGCTGGTCTCCACCTTCGCCGACCTCGCGGACACCGCCTCCGTGGACGTGGTGGACTCCACCCACCCCGTGGTCTCGGCGCTGTACGACGCCGGGTCCGGGATGGTGCCGCGCCGCGGCGAGCTGACGGACACGGGACTGGCACCGCTGGACGAGCGCGACCCGCGGGACGAGACGCTGGTGCTGGACGCCGACCCCTCGCAGCAGGAGGCCCTGGACCACATCGCCGCCGGCCACGACCTCGTGGTCGTCACCCCTCCCGGGACCGGGCAGACGCAGACCGCGGCCAACGCGGTCGCGCACCTGGCCGGGACGGGCAAGCGGGTGCTCGTGGTGGCCGAGCGGACCGCCACCCTGGACGACTTCCGCCGCCGGCTCGGCTCGGTGGACCTGGACAGCCTGGCCCTGGACCTGCCGGCCGGGGCCACGCCCGAGTCCCTGCGCCGACAGCTGATCCGCGCCCTGCTGCGGGTGGAGCGCGCCCAGGAGCCCGCCACCGCACGGTTGAACGCCACCCTCGTGGAGCGCCGGCACCAACTGCGCGACCATCTGCGCAGCCTGCACAACACGCGGGACCGCTGGGGCTGCTCGCCGTTCCAGGCCATGCAGTCGCTGGCGGCCCTGACCGCGCTGGACCCGGCGCCGTCCACCACGGTGCGGCTCAAGCGCTCGGTGCTGGACGCGACCGTCAACCGCGAGGAGACCGCGGCCAAGCTCATCCGCGCCGGGGAGCTCGGGGCGTTCTCCCGCTCCTCCACGGAGAGCCCCTGGTACGGGGCCCGGCTGCGCAACGTCCAGGAGACCGAGGAGGCGTACGGCCTGGCCGAGGACCTCGCGGCCGCCCTGCCGGTGCTGCGGGAGCAGCTAGAGAAGGCGACCGAGCAGGCCCAGCTGAGGCTGGGGTCCACGTTCGCCGAGTGGGTGCGCCAGATCCAGGTGCTCTCGTCCGTGCGCACCTCCCTGGACCAGTTCACCCCGGACATCTTCGACCGTCCCGTCACGGACCTGATCTCGGCCACCGCCTCGGGCCAGTGGCGCAAGCAGCACGGCGTGGAGATGTCCTCCATGACCCGTTCCCGCCTGCGCCGCGTGGCCAAGGAGTACATCCGTCCGGGCATGCACGTGACGGACCTGCACGAGTCCCTCGTCCAGGTGCAGGCCCAGCGCGCTGAGTGGGCCCAGTGGGCCGTGTCCAAGCGGCACCCCTCGATCCCGTCCGGGCTCGAGGCGCTGTCGGCCAAGGGCCAGGAGGTGGCCGGCGAGCTCGGGCGCCTGCAGCGCATGCTCGCGGAGCCGCGCCGGGATGCGGACCGGCTCGACCAGCGGCCCGTGGACGAGCTCAGCGCCGTCCTGGACCGGCTGGTGGCGGACCAGGAGACCCTGAAGACCCTGCCCGAACGCACCCTGGTCGGCGACCAGCTGCGCGAGCACGGACTGCAGGAGCTGATGGCGGACCTGCAGCAGCGCGAGATCCCCGTGGCGCAGCTGCGTTCCGAACTGGAGCTGGCCTGGTGGCAGTCCGCCCTGGAGGCGATGATCTCCGGGGACGACTACCTCGCCATGACGGATGCCGCGTCCCTGCGCCGCATCGAGTCGGAGTACCGGCTGGCGGACGCCACCCACCTGGAGACCGGTAGCCAGCGGCTGAACTGGACCCTGGCCCAGCAGTGGAAGAAGGCCAGCTCCCATCACCGTGCCTCGGCCCGGGTGCTGCGTGGCCTGCTCAAGGAGGGCAGCCCCGATCCGGAGACCCTGGCCGCGCTGGAACCGGGACTGCTGCAGTCCCTGGTGCCCGTCTGGACCACCTCGCCGCTGGCGCTGGCCGAGTTCCCCGCGGACATGGGCTTCGACACCGTCCTCCTGCTCGACGCCGAGTCGCTGGCCCTGAGCACCGCCCTGGGCGCGATCAGCCGCGGCCGCCAGGTGGTGGCCTTCGGGGACGGGACCTCCGGTTCGCCCAAGCCGTTCAACGTCTCGGTGGACCCGACGGCCACGGTGCACTCTCCCCGCGAGGTCGACTCCGCCTTCTCCGCCCTGATCCGGGTGCTGCCCAGCGTGCAGCTGAGGATCATGCACCGGGGCCTGGAACGCCGGCTCACCCGGTTGATCGGGGACCAGCTGTACGACGGCCAGCTGGACATGCTGCCCCGCGCGGCCGAACTGACCGGTTCGGACCACCCCGTGCGGGTGGAGTTCCTGCCCGGTGGCACGGGCATGCCCGGTGCCGGGGACGAGGGCGTGGAGTCCACGGTGGCCGAGGTCAACCGGACCATGGACCTGGTCTTCGAGCACATCCGCAAGCGGCCCGAGTCCTCCCTGGCCGTGGTCACCGCCAGCCCCCTGCACGCCCGGCGGGTCGCCGAGGCCATCCGGCTGAACCTGCCCAACAACCCCTGGGCGGCACCGTTCTTCAACCGCGCGGAGGAGCCCTTCGTGGTGGCGCCGATGGCCCGGGCCCACGGCGTGGTCAGGGACCACATCGTCTTCACCCTCGGGTACGGCCGGACCCCGCACGGTCGCGTCGTGCACCACTTCGGCCCGTTCTCCGAGGCCGGGGGACGGGAACTGTACGCGACGGCGATGACCCGCGCCCGGGAGCACCTGCACGTGCTCACCTGCGTCCACCCCGACGACCTGGATCCGACGCGGTTGGGCAACGGCGCCGCCGACTTCTACGGGCTGCTCGCCGCCTACCTGAAGGACAGCGGCCACGTCTCGCATCCGCGACCGCGTGACCCGCTGGTGGCCGATCTCGCGGACCGCCTGCAGCAGCGGCACGGGACCGTGGTGCCGCAGTTCGGAGGCAGCATCGACCTGGCCGTGTGGAACCCGCTGGGCACTCCGTCCTGGGACGGCCAGGCCGCGGCCGAGCGGACCGACCCGGTGGCGCTGGTCTCCGACGGGTCGGAGCCCTACCGCCAGATGAGCGTGCGGGAGCGGTCCCGGCAGCGGCCCCAGCAACTCGAGCGCAGCGGTTGGCGGTACTACCCGCTGTGGACGATCGACGTGTTCGCCGACCCCGCCGGGTGCGCCGAGGCGGTGGCGTCCTTCCTGGGCCTGCCCGCGGCCGGGGACGGTCCCGGTGACGTCCTCACGGAGGACGGCCTCCATCCGCGCGGCGTGGCGCGGGCGATTCCCGCCGCCGTGCCCGAGGCCGCGCCGGTGAGCGCAGCGGTGGGCGGCCCGGACGGGTCGAGCGGTCCGGACGGGCGCGCCTCGACGCAGGCGGTGACCCTGGACGCAGGCGTCTCGGACCCGGCGGGCGAGCAGGACGAGGACGCGCACAGCGGACCGGACGGCCAGGAGGCGGACTCCCCGACGCCGCCGGACGGCGCGAGCGGGGACGCGCCCGCCGAAGCCGCCGAGGGCGTGGACGCCCGGGATACCGCCTCGGACACGGACAACGTCGTGCACTTCCCCGTGGTCTCCGGTCGTTCCGGTGGGGATCCCGCGGCGCAGGATCCTGCCCCTGAGGGGCCCTCGGGCGCCGGCTCCTCGGCCTTCGACCCGGCCGCCCACGACGTTGAGTCCCGCTGACCCGTCGCCCGCCGGCGCCGCGGGTCCTGCACCTCGTCGCCGTGCGGGCCGGCCGGGGCATCGTCGTGCCGATGC
>JAPFFX010000102.1 GCA_026645375.1 Citricoccus sp. WCRC_4
CACCGGCCGCCACCACGACGGCGACCACCGCCACCGCCGCGGGCCAGGGTGACGCCTCCGCTCCGGCGCCGGCCGTGGCCGCCGGCAACGCCGTGGTGGACACCGCCGAGGAGAAGGTGGACGGCATTCCCGCGCCGAAGTCCGCCGAGTGATCCAGCGGTGAGCGCCGCCGGCCGCCGCGCTCACCGATGCACGGATGAGGAAGGGCCCGGGATTCCAGGACGGATTCCCGGGCCCTTCCTCGCTCTCCGGGCCCGGCCGCCCCGCGTCACGCCTCGGACCAGGGGGCCAGGGGGCCAGGGGGCCAGGGGGCCAGGGGGCCAGGGCACACGAAAAACCCGGACCCATTGATCATGGGTCCGGGCTGTCGCCGATCTCTTGAGAGATCACACGGTGGAGGCAAGGGGACTCGAACCCCTAACCCCCTGCTTGCAAAGCAGGTGCGCTACCAATTGCGCCATGCCCCCGTGGGGTGTTCAGTTGTGGGTGCGAGCCTGCGTCTCGCGGCCGCCCGCCGGGGTGTCCAGCGAATCGGTGGCGGAGCTCCAGACTTCCTTGCCCCGCTCGTTCTCGCGCCAGGCACGGACTCCGAGCACGGCTGCCACGCCGGCCGCAACGGCGACGAGACGGACCACTGGCTTCATGATGCCGCCTTCCCCGGCGTGATGCCGGTCGGGACCTGCGAGGGTGGGCGTACCAAGACTTGAACTTGGGACCTCTTCGTTATCAGCGAAGCGCTCTAACCGCCTGAGCTATACGCCCTCGTGCCCGGGAAAAACTGTCCCCGGAACGAGAATCCACAATACCCCAGCCTCGCCGCCGGTCAAAATCGGCGCCGGGTGCAGCGGAATCGTGGAACACGGTGACGACTCAGTCGTCGGTGAGGGTCACGCCGATGCCACCGACCAGGGTGGACGAGATGTTGTACAACACGGCGCCGAGCATGCTCAACGCCGTCAGCAGCACCACGTTGACCACGGCGATGATGGTCGCGAAGGAGGCGACCTGGCCGAGGGAGACCAGCTGCTGGACGGTGAAGTTGCCGCCCTCGGAGCCCAGGACCTGGGCCAGCAGGTCGTTGACCTGGTCGAAGATGCCCGTGAGGTCCATGACGGTCCACAGCACCACTGCACCGACCACCGTGACGATGCCCAGGGCCACGGAGAGCAGGAACGCCATCTTCAGCACTGACCAGGGGTCGATCTTGGAGACGAGCAGACGGGCCTTCCGGACCTTGGCCTTGGGCGCCGGCCGGACCAGACCCGGCTGTGCCGGACGCTGGGCGGGCCGCTGGGCCGGGCGGCCCTGTCCCTGTCCCGCCGGGCGCGCGTTCTGCGGACGCTGGGCCGGCCTCTGGGCCGGCGGGGCGGGGGTCCGCTGTTGCGTCCCCCGGCCGCTGCCCTGCGCCGGCTTGCTGCCGGTCGGGCGCTGGCCCGCTGCCCGTGGCGTTCCGGATGTGCTCACTACTGTCCTCCGTCAGTCTCCGCGTCCGGGCTCGATTCACCCGCTGCGGATTCGGTGGCTGTCATGGTCGCGTCGACGTCCTGCTCGGTGGCTGGGGGCGCCGTCTCAGAGTCCAAGGGTACTTCACCCTCGGACCCGTCCTCCGGGGTCTCATCGACCTCCACGCCACTGAGGTGTTTCTCATTGTTGAGGGTCACGGCGATGATCCGGTCGTTCTTGTCCGGCTTGGCGAAGATCACGCCCATGGTGTCCCGGCCCTTGGCGGGCACCCCGGCCACGGCGGAGCGGACGACCTTGCCGGATTCCATCACCACCAGCACCTCGTCCTGCTCTTCGACCACGAGGGCCCCGGTGAGGACGCCGCGGTCCTCCACGATCTTGCCGACCTTGATGCCCAGTCCGCCGCGGTTCTGGACCCGGTACTCGTCCACGTCGGTGCGCTTGGCATAGCCCCCCTCCGTCACGGTGAACACGAAGGAGTCCTCCCGGACCACGTCGGCCGTGAGCAGCTCGTCGCCCTGGCGGAACTTCATGCCGGTGACGCCGGAGGTCGCCCGGCCCATCGGCCGCAGGGCCTCGTTCGTGGCGTTGAACCGGAGGGACTGGCCGTTCCGGGAGATGAGGATCAGGTCGTCCTCCTCCGTGACCAGCTTCGCGGAGACGACCTCATCACCCTCGCGCAGCCTGATGGCGATCACGCCGGCGGCACGGTTGGTGTCGTAGTCCGCCAGCAGCGTCTTCTTCACCAGGCCGTCCCGCGTGGACAGCACCAGGTACGGCGCCCGCCCGTAGTCGGTCAGCGGCATCACCTGGGCGATGCGTTCCTCGGGCTGGAACGCCATCAGGTTGGCCACGTGCTGGCCCTTGGCGTCCCGGCCGGCCTCGAGCAGCTCGTAGGTCTTGATCCGGTACACGCGTCCGAGGTTGGTGAAGAACAGGATCCAGTGGTGGGTCGAGACGGTGAAGAAGTGCTCCACCACGTCGTCCTCGCGCAGCGAGGCCCCCCGCACCCCCTTGCCACCGCGGTTCTGCGCGCGGTAGTTGTCCATCTTGGTGCGCTTGATGTACCCACCCCGGGTGATGGTGACGACCATCTCCTCCTCGGGGATCAGGTCCTCGATCGACATGTCGCCGTCATACCCGTAGAGGATCTCGGTGCGGCGGTCATCCCCGAATTTATCCCCGATCTCGGCGAGCTCGGAGGAGACCACCTCGCGCTGGCGGGCCGGGGAGGCGAGGATCTCGTTGTACTCGGCGATCCGGGCCTGCAGCTCGTCGTAGTCGTCCTGGAGCTTCTGCCGCTCCAGGGCGGCCAGGGAGCGCAGCTGCATGTCGAGGATGGCCTTGGCCTGGAAGTCGTCGACCTCCAGCAGCGCCTTCAGGGCATCGCGGGCGACGTCGGCACTGGCCGAGCGCCGGATGGTCGCGATCACCTCGTCCAGCATGTCCAGGGCCTTGAGCAGGCCCAGCAGGATGTGTGCCCGTTCCTCGGCCTTGCGCTTGCGGAACCGGGTGCGCCGGACGATGACCTCGATCTGGTGCATCACCCAGTGGTGCACGAAGCCGTCCAGGGACAGCGTGCGCGGCACCCCGTCCACGAGGGCGAGCATGTTGGCGGAGAAGTTCTCCTGCAACTGGGTGTGCTTGTAGAGGTTGTTCAGCACCACCTTGGCCACGGCGTCCCGCTTGAGCACGATGACCAGTCGCTGGCCGGTACGGCCGGACGTCTCGTCCCGCATGTCGGCGATCCCGGTCAGCTTGCCGTCCCGGACCATCTCGGCGATCTTCGCGGCGAGGTTGTCCGGATTGGCCATGTACGGCAGTTCGGTGACGACCAGGCAGGTGCGTCCCTGGATCTCCTCGACGTTGACGACCGCCCGCATGGCGATGGAGCCACGGCCGGTGCGGTAGGCCTCCTCGATGCCCTTGCGTCCGAGGATCTGGGCCCCGGACGGGAAGTCCGGACCCTTGATGCGCTCCATCAGCGCCGCCAGCAGTTCCTCCCGGGAGGCCTCGGGATTCTCGAGGTACCACTGGACACCGCTGATGACCTCGCGCATGTTGTGCGGCGGGATGTTGGTGGCCATGCCCACGGCAATGCCCGTGGAGCCGTTGACCAGCAGGTTCGGATACGCCGTCGGCAGGACCGTGGGCTCGTGCGTCGTCTCGTCGAAGTTGGGGACGAAGTCGACGGTTTCCTTGTCGAGGTCGCCCATCATCTCTTCGGCGAGCGCCTCGAGACGAGCCTCGGTGTAACGATAGGCAGCCGGCGGATCACCGTCGACCGAGCCGAAATTCCC
>JAPFFX010000132.1 GCA_026645375.1 Citricoccus sp. WCRC_4
GGATGCCGTGACGATCGAGGCGACCGGGAGCCCGAGCAAGCTCGACGCCCTGCTGGCCGCGCTGGAGCCGTTCGGCATCCGCGAGATCGTCCAGTCCGGCACGGTCGCGATCGGCCGCGGCTCGCGTTCCATCACCGACCGAGCCCTGGAACGGGTCAACCGCTCCGCCTGAGACCCGCCAGACTTCGCACGAGACCGACACCGACCACACCCGACCCACACCCCTGAACCGATCGAGGAGATCCCCAGTGGCTGAGCTGTTCTACGACGACGACGCCGACCTGTCCATCATCGCCGGCCGCAAGGTCGCGGTCATCGGCTACGGCAGCCAGGGGCACGCGCACGCCCTGAACCTGCGCGACTCCGGCGTCGACGTCCGCGTCGGTCTTCGTGAGGGCTCACCCTCCCGCGCCAAGGCCGAGGACCAGGGCCTGCCGGTCACGACCGTCGCCGAGGCGGTCCGCGAGGCCGACGTCGTCGTCGTGCTGGCTCCGGACCAGGTGCAGCGGCACGTGTACCTGGACGAGATCGCCCCGAACCTCGCCGAGGGATCGGCGCTCGACTTCGGGCACGGCTTCAACATCAGGTTCGGCTACATCACCCCGCCCGAGGGCGACCGGTACGGGATCCACTGGATGATCAGCGTCAGCGACGAGTCCTAGGACCGCACCCGACCCCCGTCCCGTCACGACCGCGGTGCTCGACGACACCTGCGGGAATCTCGTCCAGATCGCGAGCGCCGTTCCGGCCTGAGGGCGGACCCGGACCCGCGGCCCGGACGGCCTGCGTCAGCGGCCGGTCCGCAGCTGTCCGCCGAGGACGCGGTAGTGCCCGGCCATGGCCGGGTGGTAGTCGCGTTCGAAGTCCACCGCGTCCGGGTCCCCGCCGGTCTCGGCGGCCACGAGCCGGTCCAAGTAGTACTCCCAGCCGGGGCCGACCGACTCCAGGGCGTGGGGTTCCGGCTCGTGGTGGGACAGGCGCAGGGTGGTCGCCTGCCCGGTCCCCACCAGGTCGACGTCGATCCGCCAGGCGCCGGCTCCCTCCCCCAGCGTGACGGCGAGGTGCCGCGGCGGCTCGCACCGGTGGATCCGCACCGTCTCCGGTTCCGCCTGGCCCTCGGCGGTCATCAGGACCTCGACGTGACCCGTGGCGGGATCGCCGGACCAGGTGCCGTACCACCGGGCGAGCCGGGCGGGGTCGACGACGGCCTCCCAGGCCTGGTCCACGGGGCCTGGGAGGGTGCGCTCCAGGACCAGGCGGTTCCCGGCCTCGATGCGTCCCGTCGGCCTGGTGTCCATGGGTTCTCTCCTCGCTCGGCCCGCCGCTGCGGCGGGATGGTGGCGGTGGTGCCGGTGACGTGCGGGGACGCTCAGCGCAGGTCGAGGAACGTCCGCAGCTCGGCGAAGGCCTCGGGCACCACGGAGTAGTGGGCCCACTTGCCCCGCTGCTCGCGGGTGAGCAGCCCGGCGTCGACGAGCTTCTTCATGTGGTGGCTCACCGTGGGCTGGCTGATGCCCATCTCGTCGGTGAGGTCGCACACGCACACCGCCCCGCAGCCCTGCGCGGCCACGTGGGAGAGCAGCCGCAGGCGCGTCGGGTCGGACAGGGCCTTGAGCCGGCCGGCCAGCCGCCGGGCGCCCTCGGCGTCGACGGGGCCGAGGGAGAGCGAGCAGCAGCCGTTGTCCGGGGCGGCCCGGGCGCACTCGTCGGCAGCGGCGGCCTGGGGATCCGGTGCGAGACTCATGCCCCCAGTCTACATTGACGAACGTCGATGTGACCCTTAGAGTCTCCGATAGATGTCCGTCTATACGAAGGGTACCTCCGGCCGATGAGCACCACCGCCCCCGCCCCCGCACAGCCCCAGGCGGTGATGCAGGACCTGTCCTTCCTGGACCGCTGGCTGCCCGCCTGGATCCTCGCCGCCATGGCCGCCGGTCTCCTGCTCGGGCGCTTCGTCCCGGGCCTGGACACGGCCCTGGAGGCGGTGACGATCGGGGAGGTCTCCCTGCCCATCGCCATCGGCCTCCTGGTGATGATGTACCCGGTGCTGGCGAAGGTCCGCTACGACGAGACCCACCGGGTCGCCGGGGACCGGCGCCTGCTGGGCGCCTCCCTGGTGCTGAACTGGATCGTCGGGCCCGCGCTGATGTTCGCCCTGGCCTGGATCTTCCTGCCCGACCTGCCCGAGTACCGCACCGGGCTGATCATCGTGGGCCTCGCCCGCTGCATCGCCATGGTGCTGATCTGGAACGACCTGGCCTGCGGCGACCGCGAGGCCGCGGCCGTGCTGGTCGCCATCAACTCCGTCTTCCAGGTGCTCGCCTTCGGCGCCCTGGGCTGGTTCTACCTCCAGGTCCTGCCCGGGTGGCTGGGCCTGCCCACCACCTCGGCCGAGTTCTCGGTGTGGTCCATCGTCGTCTCGGTGCTCGTGTTCCTCGGCATCCCCCTGGTCGCCGGGTTCCTCACCCGGACCCTGGGCGAGAAGGCCAGGGGCCGGGCCTGGTACGAGGCCGCGTTCCTGCCGAAGCTCGGACCCTGGGCCCTGTACGGGCTGCTGTTCACCATCGTGCTGCTCTTCGCCCTCCAGGGCGAGGCGATCACCTCGAACCCCCTGGACGTCGCCCGGATCGCCCTGCCGCTGCTGGTGTACTTCGTGCTCATGTTCGGCACCGGCCTGCTCGCCTCCCGCGCCCTGGGCCTGACCTACGCGAAGTCCACCACCGTGGCGTTCACCGCCGCCGGCAACAACTTCGAGCTCGCCATCGCCGTGGCCATCGGCACCTTCGGAGTCACCTCCGGCCAGGCGCTGGCCGGGGTCGTCGGACCGCTCATCGAGGTGCCCGTCCTGGTCGCCCTGGTGTACGTGTCCCTGTGGGCCGCGCGGAAGCTCTTCCCCGGCGACCGCACGGTCCCCACCCGCTGATCCCCTGTACCCCACCGCTCGTCCCGACCGCCCCAGGAGTCCCCGATGACGACCAACCCGCCCAGTGTCCTGTTCGTGTGCGTGCACAACGCCGGCCGTTCCCAGATGGCCGCGGCCTTCCTCGCCTACCTCTCGGACGGCCGGATCGAGGTCCGCTCCGCGGGCTCCGCGCCGGCCGAGTCGGTCAACCCGGCGGCCGTCGAGGCCATGGCCGAGGTCGGCATCGACATCAGCGCCGCGGCGCCCAAGATCCTCACGCCCGAGGCGGTGCAGAACTCGGACGTCGTCGTCACGATGGGGTGCGGCGACGCCTGCCCGTTCTACCCGGGCACCCGCTACGAGGACTGGGAGCTCGAGGACCCGGCCGGGAAGGGCGTCGAGGCCGTCCGTCCGATCCGCGACGAGATCCGCGGGCGCGTCGAGGCGCTGATCGCCGAACTGCTGCCCACCGCGCCCCAGTAGCACCGGCTCCCCCCGCGGAGCCCCCCGTCCCTTCGCCCGCCGTCGACATCCCACCACCGCCCGGAGGAGCACCACCATGATCGCCACCGCCGACCTGCCCGTCGTCGTCATCGGGTCGGGACCCGTGGGCCTGGCCGCCGCCGCCCACCTCCTCGAGCGCGGCCTGGAGCCCCTCGTGCTCGAGGCCGGGGAGGCCGTGGCCTCCGCCGTGCGGGCGTGGGGCCACACCCGGCTGTTCTCCCCGTGGCGCTACGACGTCGACGACGCCGCGCGCCGGCTGCTGGCGCCCACCGGCTGGATCGCGCCCGAGCCGGACGCGCTGCCGACCGGCAACCAGCTCGTCGAGCAGTACCTGGCCCCGCTGGCCGCCGCTCCCGGTCTGGCGGGACGGATCCGCACCGGCGCCCGGGTCCTCGCCGTCTCCCGGGACGGCATGGACCGCACGCGCACCGCCGGCCGGGAGTCGACGCCGCTGCTGGTCCGCGTCCGGCACGCCGACGGCGCCGTCGCCGACATCCGTGCTGCGGCCGTGCTCGACGCCTCCGGCACGTGGTCGACGCCCAATCCCCTCGGCCGGGCCGGCCTGCCCGCCCCGGGCGAGGCCGAGGCGACCGCGGCGGGACGGATCACCACCCCGCTGCCCGACGTCACCGGCCGGGACCGGGACCGCTTCGCCGGCCGCCACGTCCTCGTGGTCGGCGCCGGGCACTCGGCGGCCAACACGCTGCTGGAGCTCGGCGCCCTGGCCGAGGACGAGCCCACCACCCGGATCACCTGGGCCGTGCGCTCGCCCGACGTCTCCCGCGTCTACGGCGGCGAGGAACGCGACCAGCTCGCCGCCCGCGGCGACCTGGGCACCCGCCTGCGCCGCCTCGTCGAGTCCGGGCGCGTCCGGGTGCGGACCTCGATCACCATCACCGGGTTCCGCCCGGCCGGGCAGGCGCTCACCGTGCGGGCCACGACCCCGGCGGGCGAGCAGGAGCTGACCGTGGACCTGGTGGTGCCGGCCACGGGGTTCCGCCCCGACCTCGGGATCCTCTCGGAGCTGCGCCTGGAGCTGGACCCGGCGGTCGAGGCGCCGAGGCGGCTCGGTCCCCTGATCGACGCGGAGTTCCACAGCTGCGGCTCCGTGCCCCCGCACGGGGAGCGGGTGCTGGCCCACCCGGAGCCGGGCTTCTACCTCGTGGGGATGAAGAGCTACGGCCGGGCCCCGACCTTCCTGATGGCCACCGGCTACGAGCAGGTCCGCTCCGTGGCCGCCGCCCTGGCCGGCGACCGTGCCGCGGCCGACGACGTGCGGCTGGAGCTGCCCGAGACCGGGGTCTGCTCCACCGACCTGGGCGGCTCCTGCGACCTGCCCGCCCCGGGCGCCGAGGACCAGGGGTGCTGCGCCCCGGTCGTCGCGGAGGAACTCGCGGATGCCTGCTGCTCCGGGCCG
>JAPFFX010000133.1 GCA_026645375.1 Citricoccus sp. WCRC_4
CAAGGCGGTGCCCCGCGCGGAGCAGCCACCGGCGCCCGGAACGGTTGCGCACCAGGAGCGCGCTGCGGCCGGCCTCCCGCTCGGCGGTGGCGAGGGCCGAGGCCGTGGTCGTCTTCCCGGAACCGTCGATGCCCAGCAGCACGATGGTCCCGTCCGCGGACTGACCGGGAGACTGCTGCATGGGATCCTCCCGGTCGGGCTCCTGGGGCAGACCGAGACTATCGACCGTTGCTGGGTGGCCGCTGCGAGGCGGTTCAGAACAGGGCGATCCCCTGCTCGACGAGGATGCTGGCGCCGATCAGGACCATCAGGGCGCCGGAGACCTTGACCACGGCGTTGCCCGCCCGCGGGCGCTGCTTCAGCAGCTGCCTGGCCAGCAGGGCCACCCCGAGGTAGATCACCGCGCAGTTGGCCACGTGCAGGCTGCCGAGCGTGAACATCTGGGCCGTGGAGGACCAGGCACCGGAGGCGGAGGTGAACTGGGGCAGCAGGGCCAGCAGCAACAACAGGCCCTTGGGGTTGATCCCGCTGATGCCGGCGCCGCGGAAGAACTGGGACAACGGGCCGGTGCCGAGCGGCTGGTCGCTGGCGGTGATCGGTGGGGCCTTGGCCGTGAGCGTGGAGACGCCCAGGTAGAGCAGGTAGGCCGAGCCGATGACGGTCAGGGCGGTCAGCGTCACCGGATACGCGGTGACCACGGCGCCGGCGCCGACCGCGACGATGGTCACCACGAGCGCGTAGCCGGAGGCCATGCCGGCCACCGAGGGCACCACGGAGCGTGCGCGCAGGCCGGCCGAGATCGCGTAGGCCCAGTCGGCGCCGGGGGTCAGCGCGAGCAGCAGCGCCACCAACCAGAACTGGGCCATCAACGCCGTATCCATCGCGCTCGTCCTTCCACTCAGCCGTCCTGGCGAAGATCGTACGGAGGATCGCGCGAAATGTGCTTCGATGTGCGTTGTAGGTACGGCGATGCAGCGGGAGGATTTTGGCCATGGACGCGATCAACCGGGAGATCCTCTCCTTCCTGCAGGAGGACGGGCGCATGAGCGCGACCGTCCTGGCCCAGAAGGTCGGGCTGAGCCTGTCCGCGTGCCACCGCCGGCTGAAGGACCTCGAGCAGTCCGGGGCGATCGAGCGCTACCGCGCGGTGGTCTCCCCGGAGGCGATCGGCCTGCACTTCGAGGCGATCGTGTTCGTCACCATGGGGCGCACCGACGTGGAGACGGTGGCCGCCTTCGAGGCCGCCGTGCACGAGGTTCCCCAGATCGTCGAGGCCCAGCGGCTCTTCGGCGACCCCGACTACCTGCTGCGCGTCCTCACCGCCGACCTGTCCGCCTACCAGCGGCTCTACGACGGCGCGCTCGGGTCCCTGCCCGGCGTCCAGCGGCTCAGCTCGACGATGGTCATGAAGCGGGTGCGCAG
The DNA here is from genome assembly GCA_026645375.1 of Citricoccus sp. WCRC_4. Classification (GTDB taxonomy): domain Bacteria; phylum Actinomycetota; class Actinomycetes; order Actinomycetales; family Micrococcaceae; genus Citricoccus. Next base: position 1,423 of record JAPFFX010000133.1, read on the forward strand.
CGGTGAGGCCATCCCGATCCCCTAGCCCTGGACTCGCCCACGCCGTCCACGTCGACCCGGCTCAGCCCTGCTGGAACGCGACGATCCGCTCGATCGCCTCACGGACGGCGTCGTGCCCGGCGGCGAAGGACAGGCGGATGTACTGGTCACCGTGGGCGGTGTCGAAGTCGGTGCCCGGCGTGAGCGCCACGAAGGCCTGTTCCAGCAGGGCCTCGCAGTACGCCGTGGACGTCCCGTACTCCTGGAGCATCCGCTCCCCCGGCTTGGCGTAGAAGTAGAACGCGCCGTCGGCCGGCGCCGCGTCCGTCCAGCCCAGCCGCTCCTGGTTGTCCAGCAGCAGCGCGCGGGCGCGGGCGAAGCCGGCCACCTGCTCGTCACAGGCCGCATAGGACTCCTCGGCGAAGGCCTCCACCGCGGCGTACTGGGCGGCGGCCGGCGGGCACAGGGAGACCGACCCGGACAGCCCGCCGATCGCCGGCGCCAGGTCCTCGGGCATCAGCATCCAGCCGATCCGCCAGCCCGGCATGCCCCAGTACTTGGAGAAGGAGCTGATGACCATCGCCTCGGTCGAGTACTCCCAGGCGCAGACCCCGCGCTCGTCGCCCGGTTCCTCGCCGCCCCCGCCCGCGGCCGCGCCGTCCGCGTAGGTGATGCCGTGGTAGATCTCGTCCGAGACCAGCCGGACCCTGTTCTTCCGGCACCATGAGGCCAGCACGGCGACCTCGGCGCGGGTGGCCATGGTGCCGGTCGGGTTGTTCGGCGAGGCCAGGATGAGCCCGGCCAGCGGACCGTGGTCGGCCTCGGCCTGCTCCAGCAGTTCCGGGGTGGGCTGGTAGCGGACCTCCGCGCCGGCGTCGATCTCCACCACGTGGCAGCCCAGCGCCGTGAGGATGTTGCGGTAGGCGGCGTAGCCGGGGCGGGCCATGGCCACCCGGTCCCCGGCGTTGAAGGCGGCCAGGAACCCGGCCATGAACGCCCCCGAGGACCCGGTGGTCACGGCCACCCGTGCCGGGTCGACGTCGATGCCGTACCAGCGCCGGTAGTGCCCGGCGATGGCCTGGCGCAGCTCGGCGATGCCCAGGGACGGGGTGTAGTTCAGCGCCCTGCCGGAGGCGTGGATCTCCGCGGCCCGCTGGTTCACCGCGGCCGGCGCTCCCCCGCCGGGCTCCCCGGCGCACAGGCTCACCACGTCGTGCCCGGCGGCCCGCAGCTCGCTCACCCGGCCGAGGATCGTCATCACCTCGAAGTCCGGCACCTGCGAGCGCGACGACGGCCCCAGCGGACGGCGGGCGGGTGCGGTCCCGGCGGGGCCGGCGTCGGGCTGGTGGTCGGTGCGGTCTGCGCGGTGCTCGGCCATGCCCCGAGCCTAGCCAACGGGTGCCGCGAGGAACTCCTGGGCCACCGCCACCACGGCCTGCGCCCGCGTGGTCAGGGGCACCCGGTCCGACCAGGCCACCACCACGGGCTCCGCCTCCGGTTCGGGGGAGATGGGCAGCACCACCAGGGGGCGCCCTTCCCGGCTCACGTCCACGGCCGAACGCTGGAACTGGATGCCGTACCCCATGCCGCGCCCCACGAGCGAGTGCACCAGTTCGAAGTCCCTCGTCCGGTGGGCCACCCGGGGCCGGACACCCCGCCGGCGCAGCAGGTCCAGGGTGTTCCATCCGCTGGGCGGCAGGTCGAACATCACCAGCGGGTCGCCCTCCAGGTCCCGCAGGTCCACGGCCGCGTGTCCGGCCAGCCGGTGGTCGTGGGGCAGCACCACGTGCGGCCGGGCCTCGTACAGCGGCTGCACCGTGAGTCCCGCGGGCAACGCGACCTCGTAGGCGATCAGCAGGTCCAGCCGGCCGGCGTGCAGCAGCTCGACGAGCTCGTCCGTCGTCCCCTCGGCGATGACGAGGTCCACACTCGGGCGACGCTCCGCCAGGCGTTCCCACAGCTCCGGCACCAGGGTCGGTGCGAGCGTCGTGTAGCACCCGACGGCGACCGGCCCGGAGAGCTCGCTCGCCCCCTCTCCCACGCTCAGCCTGAGATCCGTGGCCTGCCGCAGCAGCGCCCGGGCGCCCTCGAGCAGGTGCGTCCCGGCCGGTGTCAACGTCAGCCCCCGGGCCCGACGCCGGACGGCCAGGACCACGCCCAGGACCCCCTCCAGCTCGGTCACCGCCTGGGAGACCGCGTTCGGGGTGACGTACGCGTTCTGGGCGGCGGCCACGAAGGATCCGTGCTCGGCGGCGGCCACGAACAGTTCGAGCTGGCGCAGGGTGAACCCTGGGTCTCCTCCGGGGCGCTGTTCCCGGCCATCGTCCATACCGCAGTCCTTCTGTGGTTGCTGAGCAGATCTTCTCAGTTGCACTGTAGTTGAGAGGCGGGTCACAGTAGGGACCACGACCACCCGTTCCGCCGCTCTGGTGAGGAGGACCCCGTGACGACCGCTTCCGCACTCGCCTGTGTGCCCGGTGCGCGGGTCACCGCGCCGGCCGGTGGCCTGCTCTGGGCCTTCCATGAGGGGTTCGCCGCCTACGTCGCACGCCTGGCCGACGGTCGCGTCGACGTGGACGGCGGTGCCGTCCTGCAGCCGGACGGGCGCGTCCTCTTCCCCGTCGCCCCGGACCGCCCCGCACTGCACGGGACCGGGGCCGTGCACTTCACCGGCCATCACGGACTGCTGGCCGTCACGCTCGCCAACCCCGCCGTCCTCGGGACGGGCAGCTCCGCCGTCCTGGCCATCGATGATCCCTTCACCCCCGGTGAGCGGCTGGCCTTCGCGCGGCTCGGCGAACCCGCCTCCGGCCGGGCGGCCTGCTATCCGGTGCCGCACCTGACCGAGGAGGGAGCGGATCTCTTCCTCGGCCACTACCGCGAGGGCACGCCCCTCGCCCCGCTCCAGATCCTCCCGACCACCGCCCCCGCCGACCAGGACGCCCGAGATGACTGACGCCGTCGCCCCTTGCCCCGCCCCGACCACGCAGGGGCAACCAACCCCCGGGGCGCCGGGCGCCCCCGCCGGGTCGCGGCCGGCCCCGGTGGCCGACTGGGTGACCATCCCGGAGCTCTACGCGGACCCGTTCCCGGTCTTCGAGCGGTTGCGCGCCGAGGG
>JAPFFX010000149.1 GCA_026645375.1 Citricoccus sp. WCRC_4
CGCCGCCGCTTCGGTGACCTGGGTGACCCGTCGGCCACCCCGGTACCTGCCCGACGACGTCGACGGCCGGGCCCTCTTCGCCGTGGCCACCGCCCACGTCCAGGCCGCCCGCCGGGGTGAGCCCAGCCCCGGCGGGGTGGGATCCCTCGGCGACATCGTCGCCGTGCCCCCCGTCCGGGCAGCCCGGGACGCCGGGCGGCTGGAGGCCGCCCCGATGTTCTCGGCCTTCACCCCCACCGGCGTCCAGTGGAACGACGGGCACACCCTGGAGGTCGACGCGGTGATCTGGTGCACCGGCTTCCGCCCCGACCTGGGCCACCTGCGCCCCCTGGACCTGAGCATGGAGGGCACCGTCCCGGCCACCACCGGCGCCCCGCCCACACGCTCCCGCGACCGGCCCGGGCTGTTCTTCCTCGGCTACGGGGACTGGTGCGGCCCGGCCTCGGCCACCCTGATCGGCGTCGGGGCCCCCGCCCGTGCCACCGTCACTGTCGCGACCGACCACCTCACCGGCCCCCTGGAAAACAACCGGCAAGAATAGTCCGACGGTCTTGACCTTGGAGTGGACTCCAAGGTTTATCGTGGTCGCATGACGACCCAGACAGTGGCCCAACGCGGCATGCGGATCGGTGAACTCGCCGCAGCGACCAGCCTGAGCCCGGACACGATCCGGTACTACGAGAAGGCCGGACTGCTACCCGACCCGGCCCGCACCCCGGCCGGGTACCGCGCCTACGGTCCCGAGGCCGTCGACCGGCTGCACTTCATCCAGGGCGCCCAACGATTGGGCCTCCGACTGGAGGACATCCGCAACCTCCTGGCCATCCGCGACACCGGCACCTGCCCCTGTGAACCAGCCGCCGACTTCCTGGCCCGGCGCCTGACCGAGGTCGACGCCCAGATCCGGCGCCTCGAGTCCCTGCGCACCGAGATGGTCACCATGCTCGGGGACCTGCCCGCCGGGGACTGTCCCCAACCGACCCCCGGCACCTGGCTGCAACGAGAAGGGAGGTGAACCGACGTGAACGACTGCTGCGACGAGCCGACCTGCCCACCAGAGTCCTGCGGCTGCGGCTGCTAGGACATGAGCCCGGACCATCCCGGGCACACGAAAAGCCCGGACCCATTGATCATGGGTCCGGGCTTTCGCCGATCTCTTGAGAGATCACCATGGTCGGGCTAGCGGGATTCGAACCCACGACCTCCTGACCCCCAGTCAGGCGCGCTACCAAGCTGCGCCATAGCCCGTGAGGAGAACGCCCACGGCGTTTTCCACCGGACCCACTCTACCCCATCGCGGGCGGTGCCGCGGACACGCCACGATGCGGTGGACCGAGACGGCGGGACCGGCACGCCTCCGTCCCTGGATCAGCCGAGCCGGACGATCATCTTGCCCCGGTTCTCACCGCGCATCATGGCCAGGAACGCCTCGACCGTGCGGTCGAAACCGTCCATCACCGTCTCCTCGAAGACGACTGCGCCAGAGGACAGCCATCCGGTCATCCGCTCCCGGAACTCCTCCGCCGCCCCGGGGTGGGCGGCGGCCACCTCCGTGACGATGAAGCCCTGCATGCGCAGCCGGCGGGTGAGGACGTTGCCCAGATTGTCCGGCCCGGCCGGGCGCTGGGTGGCGTTGTATCCGGAGATCTGACCGCACAGGGCAATCCTGCCGAAGTCGGCCATCACGTCCAGGGCCGCCTCGAGGTGGTCCCCGCCCACGTTGTCGAAGAACACGTCCACCCGGTCCTCACCGAGTGCCCGGACCAGCTGCTCCCGGATCGGCGCGTCCTTGTAGTTGAGCGCCAGGTCATAGCCGTACTCCTGCGTCAGCGCGGTCGTCTTCTCCGTCGAGCCGGCCGAGCCGATCACCCGGGCCGCACCGAGGCACCGGGCGATCTGCCCCACGGCGGTACCCACGGCACCGGCGGCGCCCGAGACCAGGACGGTGTCCCCCTCCCGGAGCCCGGCGATCCTGGTCAGCCCCAGGTACGCGGTCAGGCCCGGCATGCCGAGGATGCCCAGATAGGCCGAGTTCGGCAGGCCCTCGAGTTCAGGGACGGGACGGAAGTCCTCCGCCCCGGCCTGGACCCGGTCCGACCACCCGTGCTGGTGCAGCACCAGGGTGCCCGGGGGCAGCTGCTCGGCAGCCGACTCCACCACGCGGCCGACGGCGCCCCCGGTGATGGTCTCCCCCACTGCGTACGGCGTGACATAGCTACGTGCCGCGCTCATCCGGCCGCGCATGTACGGGTCCACGGAGAGGAAGTCGTTGACCACACGCACCTGTCCGGGCTGCAGGTCGGCGTACTCCACTGACTCCGTGGCGAAGTCCTGGGGCGTGGGCCAGCCCTGCGGGCGGGCGGCCAGGCGGATCTGGGTACTGGTGAACGTGCTCATGGACTCACTCCTGGTGGCGTGTCGGTCGCTTCCGGCACCGACCCTACGCCCGGACCGGCACGCGCTCCCGCCGTGTCCGCGGCGCGCGGACACGGCGTTCGCCGCGGGCTCGGGGCCGGGTCCCGGGCGTGGGGCCCTGCGGTCAGAACGTGTAGGTGCGCTCGCCCACCCGGAACTCGACGGTCTCCAGGTTCTGCACGCGCTCCTTGGCCTCGGCCGCGACCTGCTCCATGGTCTCCTGCAGCACGGCGGGATCGACCTCCGCGGCCTGCTCCCCGTAGTTGACGACCAGCTTGCCCTCGTCCCCCTTGATCTCGAAGGACTCCATGTCCGGACCGGAGGGCATGGACCGGAAGAACTCCGTGACCTTCGAGTTGTCGCCCAGGAGGATGCCGTCGAACTCGGCCAGGGACGACCAGTCGAAGTCCCGGACCTGCTCCACCGTGAGGTCGCCCATCTGTCGCGCCTCGGTCCAGAGCTGTTCGGCCTGAGCGGTGACCTCGTCGGCCTGGCCCCTGAGCTCCTCGACCTGGGCACAACCGGCCAGTGTCACCGTCAGCAGGACGGCCGCACCAACGGCCCGACGTCGCGAGGTCTTCATCCCGGTATCATCTCACGGCAGGATGTGACCATGAGCGGCACCTGCGTGGTCGTGGGCGGCGGGCCCGCGGGAATGGTCCTGGGCCTCCTGCTGGCCCGGGCCGGTATCGAGGTGACCGTGCTGGAGAAGCACGGCGACTTCCTCAGGGACTTCCGGGGGGACACCGTGCATCCCAGCACGCTGACCCTGCTCGACGACCTGGGGCTGTTCGAGGCGTTCGACGCCCTGCCGCAGACCCGGATCGATGGCGTCAGCCTCCCGAACCCCGCCGGCGGCTCCGTCCGGCTCGTGACCCTCGGCCGGTTGCGGGTGCCCCATCCCTACATCGCGATGGTCCCGCAGTGGGACCTGCTCGACCTGTTGGCCCGGGCGGCCGGCGAGGAACCGACCTTCGCCCTCCGGATGAACACCGAGGCCGTGGACGTGCTGCGCGAGGGCGGCCGCGTCACCGGGGTCCGGTACCGGTCCTCGCAGGGGGTCGGAGAACTGCGCGCCGACCTCGTCATCGCCTGCGACGGCCGGGGGTCGGTCCTGCGGCGCGCGGCCGGGCTGCCCGTGCGGGAGTACCCGGTGCCCTTCGACGTGTGGTGGTTCCGGCTGCCCGCCCGGGGGGACCCGAAGGCGTCCCTGCTCCCCCGGTTCCACGCCGGTGTCGCCGCCGTCGCCATCCCGAGGCGAGGCTACTTCCAGGTCGCGTACCTGGGCCGGAAGGGCCGCGACGGCGAGCTGCGCCGCCGGGGCGTCGAGGCCCTCCGCCAGGAGTTGCGCGGCCTGCTCTCGCCGGAGGCCGACGTCGACGCCCTGACCTCGATGGACCAGGTCAAGCACCTCGACGTGCGCGTGGACCGGCTCCGGCGGTGGCACGCCGACGGGCTGCTGTGCATCGGGGACGCGGCGCACGCGATGTCCCCCGTCGGCGGGGTCGGGATCAACCTGGCCGTGCAGGACGCCGTGGCGACCGCCCGCCTGCTGAGCCCCTCGCTCCGGAGGGGCCGCGTGGGCACCCGCGTGCTCGCTCGGGTGCGGCGGCGCCGCCTGGTGCCCACCGTCCTCATCCAGGCGGTGCAGCGGGTCGCCCACGCCCGGTTCGTCGAGCCCGTCCTGGACGGCACGTGGAGCGCTCCGTCACGACGGTTCGTCTCCGTGGTCAGCCGGTTCCCCGCGCTGACCGTCCTGCCGGCCTACCTGATCGGCGTCGGCCCGTTGCCGGAGCGGGTCCCGGACTGGGCCCGCCGTCCGGCGCGGCGCGAGCCGGTGCCCCCGGCGGGCCCGATGCCGTCCCCTGGCTAGCGCTTGCGGCCGCGCTTCTCGCGGACCCGCATGCCGAGTTCGATCGGGGTTCCCTCGAAGCCGAAGGTCTCCCGCAACCGGCGGATGATGAACCGCCGGTAGCCCGGGTCCAGGAACCCGGTCGTGAACAGCACGATGCGCGGGGGCCGCGTGGAGGGCTGCGTGGCGAACAGGATCCGGGGCTGCTTGCCGCCGCGCACCGGGTGCGGGTGGGCTGCGACCAGCTCACCGAGGAAGGCGTTGAGCTTGCCGGTGGGGATGCGCCGGTCCCAGGACTCCAGCGCGGTGTCCAGGGCGGGCACCAGCCGGTCCTTGTGCCACCCGGTCTTGGCCGAGAGGTTCACCCGGGGCGCCCAGGCCACGTGGGCGAGGTCCTGGTCGATCTCCCGGTCCAGGTAGTAACGGCGGTCCTCGTCCATGAGGTCCCACTTGTTGAAGGCCAGCACCAGTGCCCGGCCGGAGTCCACGACGGTCTGCAGGATGCGCACGTCCTGCTCGGAGAGCACCTCGGAGGCCTCGAGCAGGACCACGGCCACCTCGGCCTTGTCCAGTGCGGACTGGGTCCGCAGGGAGGCGTAGTAGTCCGCACCGTGGGCCATGTGCTGGCGACGGCGGATGCCGGCGGTGTCCACGAACCGCCAGAGCCGGCCACCGAGCTCGATCAGCTCGTCCACGGGATCACGGGTGGTGCCGGCGGTGTCGTCCACCACCACGCGGTCGGACCCGGCCAGCTTGTTCAGCAGCGAGGACTTGCCCACGTTGGGCCGGCCCAGCAGGGCCACGCGGCGCGGACCGCCGCGCGGGATGAGCCCGCCGTGGGCGGACTCCTCCGGCAGGACCGCCAGGGCCGCGTCCAGCAGGTCACCGGTCCCCCGGCCGTGGACGGCGGAGACGGGGTGGGGTTCGCCGAGGCCCAGGCCCCACAGGGTTGCGGCGTCCGCCTCCTGGGTGATGTCGTCGACCTTGTTGGCCACGAGGATCACCGGCTTCTTCTTGCGCCGCAGCAGCCGGACGACGGCCTCGTCGGTCGAGGTCGCGCCGACGGTGGCGTCCACGACGAACAGCACGGCGTCGGCCACGTCCACGGCCCGCTCGGCCTGTTCGGCCACGCGCTGGTGGATGCCCTTGGCATCGTGCTCCCATCCGCCGGTGTCCACCACGGTGAACACCCGTCCGTTCCACTCGGCCTCATAGCTGACGCGGTCGCGGGTCACCCCGGGCACGTCCTCCACCACGGCCTCACGGCGGCCGATGATCCGGTTGACCAGGGTGGACTTGCCCACGTTGGGCCGGCCGACGATGGCCAGCACCGGAGGCACGGGCTCGTCCTCGGGTTCGGCGTCGCCCTCCTCCCAGCCCTGAAGCAGGGCCGCGTCCTCGTCGTCGAGCTCGTAGTCCTGCAGACCGGCGCGCAGGGCCTCGGCCCGCTGGCGCGCGTCCTCGTCCGAGAGGGCGGCCAGCCGCTCGGCGACGTTGTCCTCGCCGGCGGGCACGTACTCGGCCCCGTCCTCGTCCTGCGGCCCGGTGCCGGTGGTGTTCTCGGTGCTCATGCGCGGTTCCCCTCCGGGGTCGTCGGTGCTGCGGTGTCTGGTGTGGCCACCGGTGCGGCGGTTCCGGCCGCGTCGGTGCCATGGGTGTCGTGGGCGTCGCCGAAGACGCCCTGGCCGGATTGCCCGGCGATCTCGGCCAGGACGGCCTGCACGGTGGACTCCAGGTCGAGCTCGGAGGAGTCCACGAGGCCCACCCCCGCAGCGGGGGTCATGAAGTCCACCACGGTGGAGTCCTTCGCGTCCCGGTCCACCACCTGGGCGGTCAGGTCCTGCCGGCCGACGGAGCCGCCGAGCTGCTCGCCGCGCCGGGCGAGGCGGACCTCCGCGGAGGCCGTCAGCAGGATGCGGGCATCGGCGTCCGGTGCCACCACCGTGGTGATGTCCCGTCCCTCGGCCACGATCCGGCGGTGGGAGTCGATCAGCTCGCGCTGGCGGGCCACGAGCAGCTCGCGGACGGCCCGGTTGGTGGCCACCACCGAGACGACGGCGGAGATCCCCGGTGCGCGGATGGCCTCGGTGATGTCATGGGTGCCCACCACGACGCGGTCGACGTCAGGGTCCACGGACAGCCCCAGGTCGATGTCCTGCACGGCGGCGACGACGGCGTCGTCGTCCTCGAGCACCCCGGCCTCCCGGCAGTGCCAGGCCACGGCGCGGTACATCGCCCCGGTGTCGAGGTAGGCCGCGCCGAGCCGGCGTGCGACCTCACGCGAGACGGAGGACTTCCCCGACCCCGAGGGCCCGTCCACGGCCACCACGAGGCGCCGTGAGGCTGCCCCGGTCGTCTCGTCCACCATTCAGACCACCTTCCATCCCCGCGCGGTCAGCGCGTCCGTCAGTTCCTGCCGGCGTCCGGGCAGTACGGAGATCTCCAGCATGCCCACCTGGTACCCGGCCGAGTGGTCCATGCGCAGGTCCTCCACGTTGACGCCGGCGGCGCCGACGTCCTGCAGCACCGCGGAGATCTGGCCCGGGGTGTCGTCGACGATCACGGTGACCACGGCGAAGGCCTGCGGCGGACCGCCGTGCTTGCCGGGGATCCGGGCGTGTCCGGCGTTGCCCTCGGCGATCAGCTGCGCGATGTCCAGCCGGGCACCGGGCGCCGACGGGTCCTCCATCGTGTTGATCAACCGGTCCAGGTCCTCGCGCACGCCGTAGAGGATCTGCAGGATCTGCGGCGCGTTCGCGGCGAGGATCTGTACCCACAGCTGGGGGTCGGAGGCGGCGATGCGCGTGGTGTCCCGCAGCCCGTTGCCGGCCAGGGCCAGCGAGGCCGCCGGGGTCTCCTGGAGCCGGGAGGACACCAGGGAGGCGGCGATCTGCGGCAGGTGCGAGATCAGCGCCACCGAGGCGTCGTGGTCCTCGGCGCTCATCCGGTGCACGGTGGCGCCCAGGCCGCGGGCGATCTCCTCGGCCGCCGCGACGGCGGCCGGATCGGTCGCCTCGGTCGCACAGACCACCCAGGGGGCCGCGGTGAACAGCCGGCCGCGTGCGGCCACCGGGCCGGAACGCTCGGAACCGGCCATCGGGTGGGTGCCCACGTAGCGTGCGGCCTGGTCGGTGGACAGGGCGCCGTTCCCGACGGCGGCCTGCACCTCCGCGGCGATCGCGCCCTTGACCGAGGCGATGTCCAGCACGACGGCGTCCGGGAACCGGCGCAGCGAGTCGATCACGACCTGGCCGGTCACGTCCGGGGGCGAGGCGACCACGACGGTACCCGGCTGCCTGGCGTCCGGCGCGGCGGTCCCGCCGTCGAGCACGGACGGGAAGGGGTCACCGGCGCCGATGTCCACGGCCACGGCCTGGGCGGAGGGCGACGGGTCGGCGAGCCAGACCTCGGCGCCGGCGGCACGCAGGCCCAGTCCGATCGAGGCACCCAGCAGTCCGGTGCCCCGGATGAGGACCGGTTCCGTCAGGACCCGGGATGCCAGGAGGGCCTGGGCCATCACAGTCCGACCGAGGCCATCAGGTGGCCCATCTCCTGCCGGCCCATCTGCCGGACCGTGCCCTGCTTCTGGTCACCGAGGGCGATCGGCCCGAACTTGACCCGCACGAGCCGTTCGACCGGGTACCCGACCTCCTTGAACATCCGGCGCACGATCCGGTTCTTCCCGGAGTGCAGCACGACCTCCACGAGCACGTGGCCCGGAGTGGAGTCCACCAGCTTGAAGGAGTCCACCTGGGCGAAGCCGTCCTCCAGGTGGATGCCCTCCTTGAGCTGGGCGCCGACGCCCTTGGCCATCGGCCCCGGCACCTGGACGAGATAGGTCTTGGGGACCTCGTAGCGGGGGTGGGTCAGCCGGTTGGCCAGTTCACCGTCATTGGTCAGCAGCAGCAGCCCCTCGGTCTCGGTGTCGAGCCGGCCGACGTGGAACAGGCGCTCCTGGCCCTTCTTGAGGTAGTCGGAGATGCACGGGCGTCCCTCGGGGTCGTCCATGGTGGAGACCACGCCGCGGGGCTTGTTGAAGGCGAAGTAGCGCAGGGTGGTGTCCAGCTGCAGACGGATGCCGTCCACGTGGATGACCGAGGTCTCGGGGTCCACACGGACGCCCGTCTCGGTCACGACCTTGCCGTCGACCTCGACCCGGCCCTCGGCGATCAGGTCCTCGCAGACGCGCCGGGAGGCCACGCCGGCGGAGGCCATCAACTTCTGGAGGCGCACCCCGGACGGGTCGTGGACCTCGGAGAAGTTCTGCTCGCGCTTGGCGCGGTTCGGACGCTGCGGCTTCCGCGCGGCGCCCAGGTTGCGGTCGTATCCCTCCCGAGAGTCGTCGCGGAACGGTCCGCCCTTCTGGCCCGGCTGCGGGGTGCGGCCACCACCGCCGGCAGGGCCACCACGGGCGGCCCCCTTGCCGGAGTGCCCCTTGCCGGCCGATGCGCCGTAGCCCTTGCCGGGCTTACCGGTCTTGCCGGGCCTTCCGGGACGTGCGGCACCCTGGCCGCGGCGGCCGCCGGTGCCCTGGGGCCCGCCGGAGGAGTTCTGGTGTCCGGGGGTACGTGGAGTCATGATGTCCTTTCAGTGCCTCACGGCATGTGCAGGGGTCGGGATGGGCGGGGATCACGGGACCTGAGGTCACCGGTCACGGCACCACGACCGTGCCCCACCGAACACTCCATCATAGTCCAGCCCCTCCCGTGCAAGGTCACGCGGGCGCGGTGATCTTGCGCACTGCCGAGGATCACCGATCGAGCACGTCCTCGGTTCAGCCGCGGAAGCCCTCGTCCTGTTCTGCGAGGGCCGCGAGGTCACCCAGGCCCGGCAGGTGCTCGGAGAGCTTGGGCAGCTCGTCGAGGCTTCCCACCCCGAGGGTCTCCAGCAGGTATCCGGTGGTCCGGTATAGCACCGCTCCGGTGTGGGGATCCGTTCCGGCCTCGGCCACCAGCCCCCGGCTGGCCAGGGTGCGCATCACGGAGTCCGAGTTCACTCCGCGGATCCCGGCCACCCGGGACCGTGTCACCGGCTGGAGGTAGGCCACCACGGCCAGGGTCTCCAGTGCGGCCTGCGTGAGCCGGGCGGTCTGGCCCTCGACGACGAACCGCTCCACGACGTCGGCGAGGGCGGGCCGGGAGTAGATGCGCCAGCCGCCGGCCAGCTCGCGCAGTTCAAAACCGCGCCGTGGCTGGCCGGACAGTCCGTCATAGTCGTCCGCCAGGGCGGACAGGGTCGCCGCGACCCGCTCGGGTTCCGCACCGGTCGCCTGGGCCAGTTGCGCCACGGTCACCGGCTCGTCCACCACCATCAGCACGGCCTCGAGCTGCTCGCGCAGGCTCGTCGCCTCGGCATCCGCCGGGTGCGTGGGCGTGTCGGATCCAGCCCCCTCCACCTCGGCCGGGGACGCCGGGGCGGGGCGTCGTCCTGGTTCACTCATGCGTCGTCTCCTCGTCCGGCCGCTCGTCCCACTCGACGCGGTCATCCGCCAGTTCGTCCGGGGCCTCGGGATCCCACAGCACGACCAGCTCCCCCAGTGGCGTGTCCTGGTGGAACGTCACGGCCCGGTCCCGGAACATCTCCAACAGGGCCAGGAAGCGGGCCACCACCACCAGGGTGGTCCCGGCGTCGTGGACGAGCTCGCGGAAGGTGAGGCGACCGGACGCGCGCAACCTGGCCGCCAGGATGCCGCTCTGCTCGCGCACCGAGACGGGCGGGGCGTGCAGGTGGCCGAGCCCGACGGCGTCGGGCTCGGCCGGGGTGCGGGAGAACACCTGCTCGGCCAGCGCACCGAACTGCTCCGGGCTCAACGTCCACACCAGTTCGGGCAGGACGGAGGCGAACCGCGGGTCCAGCGTGGTCTGGCGCGGGAAGCGCCGGGACTCGGATTCCATCCGTCGTCGCATCAGGGCGGAGACGTCCCGGAACGCCTTGTACTGCAGCAGCCGGGCGAACAGGAGGTCGCGGGCCTCCAGCAGGGCGACGTCCTCCTCGGCGTCCGTGGTGCCGGCCGGCAGCAGCCGGGCCGTCTTCAGGTCCAGCAACGTGGACGCCACGACGAGGAAGGCGCTGGACTCGTCCAGCGCTGCCAGGTCCGGGCGGCCGTCCGCCTCCTCGTCCTGTTCCCCGGGGTGCTGCCGCAGGGTGCCGATGTAGGCGATGAACTCGTCGGTGACCTCGGCCAGGGCGACCTCGGTGATGTCCATCCGGCGCCGGGCGATCAGGGAGAGCAGGAGGTCGAACGGGCCGGAGAAGTTCCGCAACGTGACCGAGAAGCCGGACGGCGTCCCGTCCAGGCCGGTCCCGTCCAGCGCCGTCCCGGCCGGGTCGGCCCCGCCGGGGCCACCGTCGTCCGTGGCGAGGCCGGCCAGGACGCCGGTCACCGCCGCGGACGATGGGGTCACGGCGCTCCGCCGCGCCAGATCAGCTCGCGGGCCAGCGTGCGGTAGGCCTTGGCGCCCTCGTGCTTCTCGGCGAAGGCGGTGATCGGCTCGGCGGCGACCGTGGCGTCGGCGAACTTGATGGAGCGCTTGATCACGGTCTCGAAGACCCGGTCTCCGAAGGCCTCGACCAACCGGCCCACGACCTCCTTGGAGTGCAGGGTGCGGGCGTCGAACATCGTGGCCAGCACGCCGTCGACCTGCAGGTCCGGGTTGATCCGGTCCTGGATCTTCTCGATGGTCTCCACCAGCAGTGCCACCGCGCGCAGCGCGAAGAACTCAGCCGTCAGCGGGATGATCACCCCGTGCGAAGCCGTCAGCGCGTTCACGGTGAGCAGTCCCAGGGACGGCTGGCAGTCGATGAGGATGACGTCGTAGTCGTCCCGGACCTGTCGCAGGGACCGTTCGAGCACCTGCTCGCGGGCCACCTCGTTGACGAGCTGGACCTCCGCGGCGGAGAGGTCGATGTTGGCCGGCAGCAGGTCGATGTTCTCGAATTCCGTCTCCACGAGGGCGTCCCGCGCGGTGACGCTCCGCTCCATCATGACGTTGTAGATGGTCGTGTCCAGCTCGTGCGGGCTGACCCCGAGGCCGGCGGAGAGGGCGCCCTGGGGATCGAAGTCGACCATGAGGACCTTGCGGCCGTACCCGGCGAGCGCGGCGCCGAGGTTGATGGTGGAGGTGGTCTTGCCCACCCCGCCCTTCTGGTTGACCATCGAGATGATCCGGGCTGGACCGTGCGAGGTCAGGGGGGCGGGCTCCGGGAACTCGTGCTTGGGCCGTCCCGTGGGCCCGATCACCGGATCCCCGGTGACCATGAGCACTGGCGTGGGCTCTTGCTGGTTCACGATGCTGCCGACTCCTGCCATCTGTCCGTCTGTCCGCCGTTCTGTGAGGTCGCCTTCGCTGGATAACGCCGGCTGCTGCGGCATGGGTACACCCTAGTCCGGATCTCGGCCGGCCCGGAGAATTCACGCGGACCCGCGGCGAGCCTTGACGTTCAACCGCAGGGTGAAGGTGTATAGGCCGGCCGTCCC
>JAPFFX010000161.1 GCA_026645375.1 Citricoccus sp. WCRC_4
CGCCGTCCTCGACGGCTCACTCCCACTCGATGGTTCCCGGGGGCTTGCTGGTCACGTCCAGGACCACCCGGTTGACCCCGTCCACCTCGTTGGTGATCCGGTTCGAGATGCGCGAGAGCAGGTCGTGCGGCAGCTGGGCCCAGTCCGCGGTCATGGCGTCCTCCGAGGTGACGGGCCGCAGCACCACGGGGTGGCCGTAGGTGCGGCCGTCGCCCTGGACGCCCACCGAGCGCACGTCCGCCAGCAGCACCACCGGGCACTGCCAGATGTGGCGGTCCAGCCCGGCGGCGGTCAGCTCGGCGCGCACGATCGCGTCGGCCTTGCGCAGCAGGTCCAGCCGCTCCTTCGTCACCTCGCCGATGATGCGGATGCCCAGGCCGGGGCCGGGGAACGGCTGGCGCCAGACGATCTCGTCCGGCAGGCCGAGTTCGTGGCCGACCGCACGGACCTCGTCCTTGAACAGGGCACGCAGTGGCTCGACGAGCTCGAACTCGATGTCCTCCGGCAGCCCGCCCACGTTGTGGTGGCTCTTGATGTTGGCGGTGCCCTCTCCCCCGCCGGACTCGACGACGTCCGGGTACAGGGTGCCCTGGACCAGGAAGCGCACGTCCTTGGCCTCCGGGTCGTGGCGGGACTCCTCGATGATGTCCGCCTGGGCCTTCTCGAAGGTGCGGATGAACTTCTCGCCGATGATCTTGCGCTTGGTCTCCGGGTCGGTGACGCCGGCCAGTGCCTCGAGGAACACGTCCTCCGCGTCCACCATGACCAGCTTGGCGCCGCCGCTGGCCCGGCCGAAGGCCTTCTCGATCTCCTCCGACTCGTCCTGGCGCATCAGGCCGTGGTTGACGTAGACGCAGGTGAGCTGGTCCCCCACGGCCCGCTGCACGAGGGCGGCGGCCACGGCGGAGTCGACGCCACCGGACAGGCCGCAGATGGCGCGGTAGTCACCGATCTGCTCGCGGATCAGCTCGACCTGCTCCTCGATCACGTTGGAGGTGGTCCAGGACTGCTCCAGCCCGGCGCCGTGGCGCAGGAAGTTCTCCAGGACGTCCTGGCCGCGCTCGGTGTGGCCGACCTCCGGGTGCCACTGCACCCCGTAGATCCTCTTCTCCGGGCTCTCGAACGCGGCCACCGGGGCGCCGGGGGTGCGAGCGGTCACGGCGAAACCGGGAGGGGCCTCGGACACGGCGTCGGAGTGGCTCATCCACACCACCTGGTCCACGTCCTGGCCCTCGAGCAGTTCCGAGGTGGGGCTGATGGCCTCGAGCCGGGTGGAGCCGTACTCGCGGGTCTCGGTGTGGGCGACCTTCCCGCCCAGGGCCTGGGCGATCGCCTGGAAGCCGTAGCACAGGCCGAGCACGGGCACGCCCGCCTCGAGCAGTCCGGGATCCAGCCGCGGCGCGCCCTCGGCGTACACGGAGGACGGGCCGCCTGAGAGGATGAGGGCGGCGGGCTTTCGCGCGAGGATCTCCTCGGTGGCCAGGGTGTGCGGGACGACCTCGGAGTAGACGTTGGCCTCACGGACCCGGCGGGCGATCAGCTGGGCGTACTGGGCACCGTTGTCGACCACGAGGACGGTCGGGAAGTCGGCGGCGATCTGCGGGTTGTCAGCCTGGGTAGAAGTCACCCGTCAAGGATAGTCCAGCGCGGGACCACGCCCATCTATCGTGGTGCCGTGAACGAGAACGCCGGGACCGACGTCATACCCCTGAACCCGCGGGCCCGCGAGGTCCAGCGCCACACCGTGGCCGTGCTGGGCAGCGCGCAGGTGTTCTCCGGGCTGGGCAACGGGGCCACGCTGTCCCTGGGATCGATCCTCGCCGTGGACCTCTCCGGGGCCGAGGCCACCGCCGGGCTGGTCAACACGGGGATGACGCTCGGATCCGCGGTGGTGTCCATCCCGCTGGCCCAGCTCGCGTTGTCCCGCGGTCGGCGGGTGGCCCTCGGCGCGGGCCTGGCCGCGGGCCTGGTCGGCCAGGCACTCATGGTCACGGCGGTGCTCACCCGGGCCTTCCCGGTCCTGCTGCTCGGCGCGTTCCTGGTGGGCTTCGGGGCGGCCGTGAACCTGCAGGCCCGGTTCGCCGTGACGGACCTGGCCGAGCCCCGGCATCGCGGGCGCGACCTGTCCCTCGTGGTGTGGGCGGTGACCGTGGGAGCCGTCCTCGGCCCGAACATGGTGGGCCCCGGTGCGGTGCTGTCCGGGTGGCTGGGGATCCCCGCCCATGCCGGACCGTTCCTCATCTCCGGGGCCGGCATGCTGGTCGGCTGGCTGATCATCCTGCTGGGGCTGCGCCCCGACCCGCTGCTGCTGCGCCGCGAGCTGGAGGCTGCCGCCGCTGGGCCGGTCGGAGACGAGGCCGGGGAGGACAGCACGAACGCGGCCGGCACAGGAGCCGGACCAGGAGCCGTGGAGACTGTCGTGGAGCCGGTGCGGGCGGTGGCGCCCTCGGTCCCGGGCAACCGCTGGACCGCCGGCTGGCACGCTATCCGCCGCCATCCCTCCGCGCTGGCCGCGCTGGTCTCGGTCATCACGGCCCACGCGGTGATGGTCGGGCTGATGTCGATGACACCCCTGCACCTGCAGCACCAGGCGGGGGTGGCCAGCAGCGAGCTGGGCCAGCACCCGGACACCGTGGTGCTGATCGGCTTCACGATCTCCCTGCACGTGGCCGGGATGTACGCCCTGTCCCCGCTCATGGGCGTGCTGGCGGACCGCTGCGGCCCGGCGCGGATCGTGTCCGCCGGGCTCGTCACCCTGCTGGCCGCCACCGCCTTCACCGGTCTCCTGCCCGGGGAACACTGGGCCGTGGTGACGGGGCTCGTGCTCCTCGGGCTCGGCTGGTCCGCGACGACCGTGGCCGGTTCCACCCTGCTGGTGGCGGCCCTGACGCCGGAGGAGCGGATACCGGCCCAGGGCTTCTCGGACGCGGCGATGTCGCTGGCGGCCGCGGTCGGCTCGGTGCTGGCCGGGCTCGTGATGGGCTGGATCGACTACGCGGGGCTCTCGGCGCTGCTCGGGGTCATCGTGCTGGCGTCCCTGGCCGGTGTCGTCTCCCTGGTCCGCCGCCAGCCGGTCCCGACCGCCTGAGGACCCGGCCGCCTGAGGGCCCGGCTGCCTGAGGGCCCCCTCCCGGGCGGGGCGAGGCCCGGTTTCCGGGGACGTGGGCCGGCCCGAGTGGTGGCCGAGTGTGCCGCGGCGCCCTCCGGAGCCGAACCGCCGGGGACGATGGTGGGTCGCGGTCCGTCCGGGGCGGGCACTGCGTCCGCGGCCAGCCACGGACGGGTGGTGGTCGAGTAGCCGTTGCTGCAGACAAACGATCCGCCGGGCCCTAGAAAGTATGACGTGCTCAACACTCGTCTGCACCGCGTCCTGTCCCCGGATGCCGGTGCCACCACCCTGCCCGTCTCCATGCCGTCCCTGGCCGCGCCTCCCGTGCAAGCGCCGCCCACAGACCCCGATGTCCGCGTGCCCATGTTCTCCGCCGCCGAGTACGGCCAACGGTTGGCGTCGGTGCGCGAGCGGATGGACCGTCAGGGCCTCAGCGCGCTGGTCGTGACGGATCCCGCGAACATCTTCTACCTGAGCGGCTACGACGCCTGGTCCTTCTACACCCCGCAGATGCTCTTCGTCCCCGCGCAGGGCGAGATGCTGCTGTTCCTGCGGGAGATGGACGCCCAGGGTGCCTTCCGCACCTCCTGGCTGGCGCAGGAGCAGATCATCGGCTACCCGGAGCAGTACGTCCACCAGCCCCACGTCCACCCCTTCGACTGGGTGGCCATCGCCCTGCGCCGGCGGGGCCTGGTCGCGCCGGCCGCGAACGGCTGCATCGGCCTGGAGATGGATGCCCACTTCTTCGCGCCGAAGGCCTACCGTGCCCTCGTCAACGCGCTGCCCGAGTGGACCCTCGTGGACAGCTTCGAACTGGTGAACTGGGTGCGGGCGGTGAAGTCGGACGCCGAGATCCAGTACATGCGCACCGCCGCGCGCGTCACGACCGCCGCCATGCGGGCCGCCATCGACGCGATCGAGCCCGGGTCCGCCCAGCACCTCGTCGCCTCCAGGATCGCCGCCGCCCAGGCGGAGGGCGACGGAGACGCCTGGGGGGACTTCCCGGCCATCGTCCCCATGCTGCCCACCGGGCGGTCCGCGGACACCCCGCACCTGACCTGGTCGGACCGGGTCCTGGGTGAGGGGGACGCCGTCGTGGTGGAGCTGGCCGGAGCGCACCGGCGCTATCACGTGCCCCTGGCGCGTACGGTGATGCTCGGTACGCCCCCGAGCGAACTGCTCCTGCTGGAGGAGGCGGTCGCCGCCGGCCTGCAGGCCGTGCTCGATGTCACCGCCGCCGGCGTCCCGGTGCGGGAGATGTCCCGCGCGTGGAACCTGACGCTGGCCCAGTACGGGCTGGAGAAGCCGAGCCGGCTGGGGTACTCCATCGGCATCGGCTATCCCCCGGACTGGGGCGAGCGCACCGTGAGCATCCGTTCCGAGGATGAGAACGTGCTGGCCGAGAACATGACGTTCCACCTGATCTGCGGGATGTGGATGACCGGCTACGGCTACGAGGTGTCCGAGTCGATCCGCATCACGGACACGGGAGTGGAGACCTTCACCTCGTTCCCCCGGCACCTGGTGAGGAAGTGATCCCGTGACCATGGACCAGCTGGCCTGCACGCCGCGGGAGCGCGCCGTCCTGGACCTCGTCGACCTCGACGGACTGGTGGACCTGACCCGCGCCCTGGTCGACGCCGGCGGGGAGAACCCCGGGGGCACCGAGCAGGAGACGGCCCGCGTGCTGTCCGTCGCCGGGCTCGCCCGCGGGCTGGCGGTGCGCACGGACGACGCGGCGCCGCAGCGACCGAACGTGGACGTGGAGCTGGCCCCCGGTGGGCCCGTGGGCGAGGGACCCGGACTGTTGTTCCTGGGCCATTCCGACGTGGTGCCGGCAGGACCCGGGTGGTCGCGTGACCCGTTCCGGTCGGTCGTGGACGGCGGCCGGGTCTTCGGCCGGGGTGCCACCGACATGAAGGGCGGCCTGGCGGCCGTGCTGGTGGCCATGGAGGCCCTGCACCGTGCCGGTGTCCCGCTGGCGGGGCCGGTGCGCCTGGCCTGCACGGTGGACGAGGAGGACCTGGGGCTGGGCATCCGCCACCTCACCACGCGAGGCCTCGGCCGGGCCTTCGCCGGGTGCGTCGTGGCCGAGCCCACCGACCTGCAGACGGTCATCGCCTGCCGCGGAGACGCCTACCTCGAGGTGACCGTCACCGGCGTGCCCGCCCACTCCGGCCGCCCCGAGGACGGCCGCAACGCCATCGACGCCGCCTCCCGCCTGCTCGCCCTGGTCCGCGAGGACCACGAGGACCACGCCCGGACCCCCGACCCGTTGCTGGGCTCGGCGACCTGGAACATCGGCCGGATCGACGGCGGCCGGGCCACCTCGATGGTCGCCCCGCAGTGCCACCTCTGGCTCGACCGGCGGCTGATGCCCGGCGAGGACCCCGAGGCGATCCTGTCCGGGCTGCTCGCCGCCGCCGACCGGGCCGGCATCACCGGTGACGGGATCTCCCTGGACGGCACCGTCACCATGTCCATGCCGGGGTTCCGCACCCCCCGGGAGCACCCGCTCGTGGAGGCCGTGCACGGCGCGGTCCGGGCCGTGGGCGGTCCCGACTCCATCGGCGGGTGGTCCGCGGCCTGCGACGGTGGCTTCGTGGCCCAGGACCTCGGCGTTCCCACCGTGGTCATGGGCCCCGGCGGGCTGAACGACCAGGCACACCAGGTCGACGAGTCGGTGGCCGTCGATGAACTGGAGCTCGCGGCGCGGGCCTACGTGCTGACCGCCCTGCGCATGCTCTCCCCCTGACGGCGCCTCGCACGGACCGCCGCCGATTCCTGTACGTCCCCCTCATCACCCGCACCGGGCGCGCGCCAGCGCGCCGCCTCTTCCCCTGAAGGCTGCCATGACATACCTCGACCAGACACAGCACACCACCGGCCGCCCGGATGGCGGCGTGGACCCGTCACCGGCCGCGTCCGGGCCCGAGGCCCCGGACGCCAGGACGGTCCACCGCGCCGTCGCGGCCTCGGCACTCGGCAACGCCACCGAATGGTTCGACTACGGCGTGTATGCCGTCTCGGTCGTCTACCTCACCCAGAACTTCTTCCCCGGGGAGGCCGGCACGCTGCTCGCGCTGAGCACCTTCGCCCTGTCCTTCCTCGTCCGGCCGCTGGGCGGGCTGTTCTGGGGGCCGCTCGGTGACCGGCTCGGCCGGAAGCGCATCCTGGCGCTGACGATCATCCTGATGGCCGGGGCGACCTTCTGCATCGGCCTGCTGCCCACCTACGCGACCATCGGCCTGGCGGCACCGGTCCTGCTGGTCGTGCTGCGCATGGTCCAGGGCTTCTCCACCGGCGGCGAGTACGGCGGTGCGGCGACGTTCATGGCCGAGTACTCCCCGGACAAGAGGCGGGGCTTCTTCGGCAGCTTCCTGGAAGTCGGCACCCTCGGTGGCTTCGCGCTCGGCTCGCTGGTCGTCCTGCTGTCCGGCATGGCCATCGGCGAGGAGGCCATGGCGGACTGGGGTTGGCGGATCCCGTTCCTGCTCGCCGGACCGATGGGCCTGATCGGCCTGTACCTGCGCTCCAGGCTGGCGGACTCTCCCGTCTTCCTGGAGCTCGAGGAGGCCGGGCAGGCCGAGTCCTCCACCGGGACGGCGCTCAACGACCTGGTCAGCCGGTACTGGCGTCCCATGCTCACGATGGCCGGGCTGGTCGTGGCCCTCAACGTGGTGCACTACACCCTGCTGAGCTACATGCCGACCTATCTGGAGGGGCAGACCGGGATGGACGCCCGGACGGTGCTGACGATCATGTTCGTGGCCCAGTTCGCGATGATGCTGGTCGTCCCCTTCGCCGGCGCGCTCTCGGACCGCGTCGGGCGGAAGCCGATGTGGTACGGCTCGCTGGTCGGCCTGTTCGTCCTGGCCATTCCGATGTACACGCTCATGGCCAACGGCTTCTGGTGGGCGCTGCTGGGCTTCGCCGTGCTCGGCCTGCTCTTCATCCCCCAGCTGGCCACCATCTCGGCCACGTTCCCGGCCATGTTCCCCACCCAGGTGCGCTTCGCCGGATTCGCCATCACGTACAACGTCGCCACCGCCGTCTTCGGCGGCACCGCCCCCATCGCCAATGAGGCCCTCATCGCGACCACCGGCAACCCGCTGGTCCCGGCGTACTACATGATGGGCGCCTGCGTCATCGGGCTCATCGCCGTGCGGTTCATGCGGGAGACGGCCGGGGCGTCCCTGCGCGGCACGGAGATCCCCGGGACCGGCAGGGCTGCCGTCGGCGTCCCCGCGAGGACTCTCGGCTAGTCACATCCGAGCGTCCTGGTTCCGCAGGATCGGCGCCCTTCATGCACGACGCCCGGCGGGGAGATCCCCGCCGGGCGTCGTCACACGTCCCCCTCGCGCGGGCCCGGTGGTGGCCCGTGACCGCAGCGGTGGGCCCGGGTCAGTACCGTCGGGCGGCCTCGGGGTGGGCGGCGAGCTCCTCGAGGGTCTCCTGGTGCACGCGCCGCTCCACGATGAAGGACAGGAACGGCACCACGCCGCCACCGGCGATCAGCAGCAGCCGCATCCCGTGCCAGCGCATGAGCGACCACAGGCGGAAGGCGGCCACGAGGTAGACCACGTACAGCCAGCCGTGGGCGATCAGCACGGCGATCGAGATGTTGAACCCGCCGGTGACGGAGTCCTCGGGCTGGAACGAGAGGGAGTTGGGGCTGCCGTCGATCGTGGTGCCGCCGGCGTAGAGCTCCGTGCCGAAGCCGTACTTGAAGATCATCTCGACCACGAGCAGCAGCAGCATGATGCCCGTGATCCACGCGCAGACCTTGTACATGGTCAGCGCGGAGCGGATCTGCTGGTGCGTGCCGGCGAAGCGGCGGGGGGCCTCCCGGCCCGGGCGCGGCGGCGGTGCCGGCAGGTCCGCCTCGGTGATGTCCTCGGGGTCGGGCAGGGTGTTCGGGTCCACCGGGGGCTTCTGGTCCGGTCTGGTCACGGCTTCTCCTGGGATTGCGGGGATGGCGGGGATGGCATCGGGGCGGCTGAGACCCCGTGGAAACGCTCGTACTCCTCGGTGGCCCGGCGCTTGGCCTCCCGGGCCTCGGCACGGCGGCGCTCGAGCTCGCGGGCACGCCATTCCTCGGCCCACCGGCGGTCGAGGGCCTCCTCCTCGCGTTCGCGGTTCACGTCGTCGCGGAGGAAGCGCCACCACAGGTACAGCGCGAAACCGGCGAACACCACCCACTCGATGGCGTAGAAGATGTTCATCCAGTTGTAGGTGGTCTCCTGCGGCTGCGGCCCCACGGTCACGGGCTCCAGCTCGCCGCCGGCCGCCTTCGCGCCGACCTCCCGGCCGTCGGCATCCGCGCCGGCAGCAGGGTCGGCAGGACCGCCGCCCGCACCGCCGGCGAGCACGTCGGAGACCACCACGAACCCGGCGTAGGAGGGCAGGTCCCACAGGTTGATCAGCTCGGCCGAGGACAGGTTGGCCAGCACGTAGCCGTGCTCGGTCCGTTCCATCCCCCGCGGCTGCGGTCCCTCGGCGGGCAGCAGGCGTCCCTTGACGGACAGCTGCCCCTCCGGCGCGGGATCCGTCCGTGCGGGATCCTCGGTCCAGCCGCGCACCACGGGGATGACCTCGCCGGCGGGGGCGCCGTCCACGGCAAAGGCGGTGACGGCCCAGTAGCCCTCACGCTCGCCGAGCAGCCGCGGGTGCACGAACACGTCCGTGCCGGAAACGAACCGGCCGGTCATGGTCACCACCTGGTCGGCCTGCGTGCCGAACATGGCGGCACCGGGCTGGAAGTGTCCGGTCAGGGGCACGGGCGTCTCGGTCTGCGTCAGCGGCGGCGGCGCGGAGGCGGCGTTGTCCATCTGCCACTTGCCGAGGAGCACGAAGACTCCGGACACCACGAGCGCCAGGATCAGTCCGGCGATCCAGATGGGTCTCAGGGCGGTCTTCAGCACCCGTCAAGACTACGCGGTTTCTCTACCCGGCGTAGAACTCGAGGTGCTCGGCAACCCTCCCCTACCCGGATCGCGCACCGAGCCGCGGGCGGCCTCGACGAGCAGCGCGTGGGCCGCCTCGTCCGTGGCCGCGTCCTGCGTGGCCAGCTGGGCCCGGACCCAGTGCCGGTAGCGTTCGGCCTCCGCGGAGGCCCGTTCGGCGTCCCAGCCGAGCAGCGGGGCCGCCAGCGTGGCGACCGGGCCGGCGGCGGCAGCACCGCCGTCGTCCACCTCGAACACCGCCCGGATCCTCCGGGCCAGCACGTCCTGGACCGAGCGCGCGCCCTCGTGCGTGACGGCATGCACCACCTCGGCGACGACGTGGCCGGGCAGCCCCGGCAGCTCGACGGCCAGCTCCGGGTCCGCCACCGCGAGCGCGATCACCTCCGGCGCCCCCGAACCGTACCGGTGCAGCAGCGACTCCACCACGGCGGGCTGCAGCCCGGAATCCGTGGCCAGCAACGTCCGCCGGTTCCACGTGGGCACCCAGCCCCGGGCCCCCAGCAGCGGCAGGTCGGCGGTGCAGGACTCGGGGACGTCCTGGCCCGAGCCGGTCACCTCCTGTCCGGTCAGCGGCCCTGTACCCGGTGCCCCGGAGGTGGCGACGGCGGTGTCCACGGCGTCGGCGGCCATGGTCCGGTACGTGGTGAGCTTGCCGCCGGCCACCACGGTCAGTCCGGGCAGCGGGGTGGCCACCACGTGCTCGCGGGAGATCTTCGTGGTCGCCTTCCCGGACGCCTCGGCCGGGGGCTCCCCGATCGGTTCGGCCTCCCCGGCCGGCGTCACCAGGGGCCGCA
>JAPFFX010000203.1 GCA_026645375.1 Citricoccus sp. WCRC_4
GAGAGTTCCGTGGCATAGGACACCGCCAGGTTGCCGCCGGCCTCGGAGGCGCCGGTGACCTCCCCGCGCAGGTCCACGATCGTCTCCGGGTGGCCGTGGTGGGACATCCACACCAGCACGCGTCGACCGCGCTGCTCGGCCAGCGCCAGGACGTTGTCCTGCCCGGAGGGCTGCAGGGGACCACCGGAGCAGTTCATCCGGCCGGAGTCGGTCAGCAACCGCGGCTGGAGCGTGGTCGCGGGACGGTCCCAGCCGGCCGTGGCGTCGCGGAGGGCCGTGGGGGCCGGCACGGCGTAGACGCCCGTGTTCGCCGCCACGAACTCCAGGCCGGACTCCCCCACGTCCTGCCCCTGCAGGTAGAGCCATTCCCCGTTGCGGGAGACGCACGGGCCGGAGAAGGACGTCCGCACCGAGCAGCCGCCCGCCACGAGCCGGACGGAGCCGTCGTCGGGACCGGCGGGGTCCATGGTGCCGGTGTCGACCACGGCGACGGCGGTCCTCAGGTCCAGCCCGGCGCCCGCCCCGGGCGTGGTGGTGAAGAACACGTGCCGGCCGTCGGCGGCGTAGACCGGATCGGTGGCCTCGCGCTCACCGCCGGTGAGTTGCCGGGCCGGCGGAACGGCGGGGCACGGCGCGGCGGTGGTCTTCGCCCGGCCCCGCGGGGCGAACACGGGCTCCTCGTCCGGGTCGGGGAGCTCGATCTCGAACAGCTGGGTGCGCTGGTCGGTGGTGTAGCCCCGTCCGTTCTCGCGGTGGTCCGGTCCGGTGAACAGCCGGGGGTCCTCCTGCGCCGGGCCGACGTCGGGCAGCGTGCCGTACCGGCCGGCCTCGGGCACCGCGGCGCTGAACACGATCCGGGAGGAGTCCGGGGACCAGTTGAACTGGGCAACCCCCAGTGGCCGGTCGGTGAGCAGCCGCGCCTCGCCGCCGTCCAGGGGCAGCAGCACGAGCTGTGGCGCGGAGTCGGCCGGGGTGTCCCGGTCCATCCCCGTGCCGTGACCAGCCCCCGGGGCGGGGGTGCGCAGGAAGGCCACGGTCCTCCCGTCCGGGGAGACGCGTGGGCCGGCATCCCGGTAACCGCGCGTCAGGCGCCGCGGTGGTGCCGAGCCGTCCGTCGCGATGAGCCACAGCTGACCGGTGTAGCCGTCCGTCCAGAAGTCCGCGCGGGAGGTGGCCACCACGAGGTGCAGGCCGTCCGGGGTGAGTGAAGGCCTCCCGGTCGACGTGATGAGGTCGAGCTGCTCTGGTCGCATGTGCATAACCTACGTTGTCGGATGCCATGGTGAGCAGGCAGGATGGGGGAAGGGCGCAGACCGCGCGGACAGGAGGCCACGATGGTCGAATGGGTGGGTGACAACCTCTGGGCGTTCTGGCTGACCCTGGCCGTCGTGTTCGCCGTGGTCGAGGTCTTCATCCTGGACCTCGTGTTCCTCATGCTCGCCGCCGGTGCGGCTGCCGCGCTCGCCACGGCACTGGCCGGTGGTGAGGCCTGGCTGCAGATCGTCATGTTCTCCGGGACGTCCCTGCTGATGCTGGCGGCCGTGCGGCCGACGGCCCTGCGGCACCTGAAGAAGGGGCCGGCGGACCAGCTGACCAACGTGGACACCCTGCCCGGCCGGACCGCCGTGGTCCTGGAGGACACCACGGGCAACTCCGGGCTGGCCAAGGTGGACGGCGAGACGTGGACCGCGCGCTCGGCCACCGGCGTCCTCATCCCGGCCGGCTCCGAGGTGGAGATCGACAGGGTACAGGGCGCGACGCTCATCATCCACCCGCGTCCGAGCATCGACTGGGAGTCCGGCCAGGCCGGGCAGACCGACGGCCCCTGACCCGGCGCACAACCAACCCAGCATGAACAGCAGGCGGCCTCCGGGCCGCAGGAGGGAGCAACGGCGTGGAAGTCCTCATCGTGCTCGTCGTCGTAGCGGTCCTGGTGGCCATCATCCTGATCCGGGCGGTGCGGATCGTCCCGCAGGCGCGGGCCGGCATCGTCGAGCGCCTGGGCAAGTACCAGAGCACCAGGGGCGCCGGGCTGACGCTGATGATCCCGTTCATCGACCGGATGCGGCCCCTGATGGACATGCGTGAACAGGTGGTGTCCTTCCCGCCCCAGCCGGTGATCACGGAGGACAACCTCGTGGTGTCCATCGACACGGTGGTGTACTTCCAGGTGACCGACGCCAAGGCGGCCACCTACGAGATCAACAACTACATCCACGCCGTGGAACAGCTCACCACCACCACGCTGCGCAACGTGGTCGGCGGCATGAACCTCGAGGTCGCGCTGACGAGCCGCGACTCGATCAACAACCAGCTGCGGGGGGTGCTGGACGAGGCCACGGGCAAGTGGGGCCTGCGGGTCTCGCGGGTGGAGCTCAAGGCCATCGACCCGCCGCACTCCATCCAGGACTCGATGGAGAAGCAGATGCGCGCCGAGCGGGACCGCCGTGCCGCCATCCTGACCGCCGAGGGCACCAAGCAGGCCGAGATCCTCACCGCCGAGGGTGAGCGCCAGGCCGCGATCCTCGAGGCCGAGGGTGATGCCCAGGCCCGCGTCCTGCGCGCCAACGCCGAGGCGGAGGCCATCCACGTGGTGTTCGAGGCCATCCACGAGGGGCGCCCGGACCCGGACCTGCTGGCCTACAAGTACCTGGAGACGCTGCCGAAGATCGCCGAGGGCGAGTCGAACAAGGTGTGGGTCATCCCGGCGGAGCTGACGGATGCACTGGGCCGGATGGGCCCGGCCTTCGGCGGCGCCGGCTCGGCGGAGTCCGCGGTGCAGGACCTGCTGGGCGGGGCCTCCGGCGGAGACGACGACGATGAGGCCGGCACCCGGCCCAGGGGCCGGCGTCGGGAGCCGCGGCCGACCACCGCTGCGGAACTGAGCGAGGCCGGTCAGGGCCTGGGGGCCATCACGGACACCCCGCTGGAGGAGGCGCTGGCGCCGCCGGCGATCCTGGAGGACGAGCACTCCGCGACCGCCGAGCGCGCCCTGCATGCCTCGACGTCCCCCGCGGACGCGCCCACCATGCCGCGGCGCGCCCCCGGTGGGACGGACCCCGTTACCGAGGACGGCCGGATCGGCGAGGACGGGAACAAAGACGGGTCCTGAGGCGTTGGCACCCTCAGATCCCCCCGCTGGACCGGCCGAGGTACCCGACGGTGCACGGTAGACTGGTGGGTCGACGTCGTACCGCCCCGATGGGGGCCGGAAGGAGACCGAATGAGCGACCGCAGCCTGCGCGGCATGCGCCTGGGCGCCCAGTCCATGGAGTCCGAGTCCGGAGTGGAACCAGCCCCGCGTCAGCGGGTGGAGTACCGCACCGAGGACGGTGAGCAGGTGTTCGTGGTGTTCGCCACGGACGCGGAGATCCCCGCCACCTGGACTTCGAAGACCGGCAAGGAGGCGCTCCTGGTCGACGGCGAGAAGCCGGACCAGACCGACGCCAAGCCGGTCCGCACCCATTGGGACATGCTCCTGGAGCGCCGCAGCATCGAGGAGCTCGAGGAGGCCCTGGAGGGCCAGCTGAACAAGCTCCGCGAACGCCGTGGCGAGAAGACCAGCTCCTGACCGGGTGCTGAGTGCCGGGACGCCCCGGATGAGCATGCAGTAGAGGCCCGCATCACGACTGATGCGGGCCTCTACTGCTCTCTGCTGCCGGCCCGGGCCGGGCGCAGTGGGGCGTCAGGCGCCGAACCGGCCCTTGAGCACGTTCCAGCGGGCCCGCAGGCCCCACTTCGTCACCGAGGTGACGGCCTCGGTGATGATGTTCCCGCTCATCTTCGACTCGCCGTACTCGCGTTCCACGAAGGTGATCGGCACCTCGACGATCCGCTTGCCCAGCAGTGCGGTGCGGAAGGTCATGTCGACCTGGAAGCCGTAGCCCTTGGACTGGACGTCGTCCAGGTCGATCGCCCGGAGCGTGTCCGCCCGGTAGGCGCGGTAGCCGGCGGTGACGTCGGTCAGCTTCAGGCCGAGCATGATCCGGGGGTACAGCGAGCCGCAGGCGGAGATGAGCTTGCGGTGGGCCGGCCAGTTCACCATCTTGCCACCCGGGACGCGGCGAGAGCCGATCACCAGGTCCGCGCCGTCGACGGCCTCGAGCAGCCGGGGCAGCTGTTCCGGCTGGTGGGAGCCGTCGGCGTCCATCTCCACGAGCACGTCGTAGCCGCGCTCCAGGCCCCAGCGGAAGCCGGCGATATACGCCCCGCCCAGCCCGTTCTTCTGCGTCCGGTGCAGCACGTGGACCTGCGCGTCGGACGCCGCGGCGTCATCGGCCCACTGGCCCGTGCCGTCCGGCGAGGCGTCGTCGACCACCAGCACGTCCGACTCCGGGACGGCCACGCGCAGTCGATCGAGGGTGCGGGGCAGGGACTCGATCTCGTTGTACGTGGGGATGATGGTGAGCACGCGCATGCGGGAGAAATCCTTCGGGTCGTCCGGGGGCATTGGCAGTCAAGTATAGGGGTGGCCGTCTGGGAGCGGGCTGGAGGGCCGGCCTGGGGCTCAGGAGCGGTAGGCGGCGGCGCCGTCCACGACCGTGGCCAGGCACCGCGGGGCGGCGGTGCCCGCCTCGAGGACCGGCAGCAACGGGGTCCCGGCGCGGGTGTCGGTGCTCCACGCGGCAACGCGTCCGTCCGGTGCCTGCACGCTGAGTGCCTCCGTGGCCCAGATGCCGAACGTGGCCGGAGCGGACGGGACGATCCGGCCGGCCGTCCCGTACCGGTCGGCGACGGCGGCAGGCAGTGCGCGCAGCCCGGCCCGGGTGGCGGCGGTGAAACCGGCCCGGGCGGAGATCCGCTGGTCCGGGTCCCCATGCTCGAGACAGGCCCGGATGGCCGACCACAGGTCCGCGGGCCCGGCCCCGGTGCCGAGGCAGACCGGCACCCCCCGGGCGAGCAGCGAGGCGACGGGCGCGTGGACCGCACCGGTGGCGTCCGGGACCACGGTCACGGACAGGCCCAGGCGGGCCAGCTGCTCGATCACCGACTCCGGTGCGGGACCGTTCCAGGCGATACGGTGCCGGACCCGCCCGGTGGCGGCCAGCCCCTGGGCATCGGCGGCCCCGGCGACGGCGGCGATCACGGCATCCAGGCCCTCGGCGTCCTCCGGCAGGAAGTACACCTGGACGCCGGCCTCGGTGGCCACGCCCGCCAGCCGGGCCGCGGCCGGGGCGGCCAGTCCCGCCGGGCCGACGACGGCGGCCAGTCCGGCCACGAGAGTGCCTCCTGCGTCGGCCTCCCCCGTCATGGCGAGGGCCTCCTGGGGCGACCGGGGCACGCGGTCGGCATCGACCGGACGGTAGACCACGCCGGCAGCGGCGCCATCGGCGGCGGCGGTCCCGTCGGTGACCGACAGGAACACCCCCGCCGCAGCGGGGTCGGCAGCGCGGGCCAGGCCGAGCGAGTCCACGAAGGCGGGGACCACGAGGGCCTCGTCGAGGTCCACCACCTCCCAGTCCGCGCCGCTGCGCTGCCGCATCTGCTCGGCCGTGTCATCGGCCCCGACCCAGGCGACGGACCCGCCGTCCACGAGCACGGCCGTGGCGTAGGGGTCGGACGTGGAGTGGATGGTGCCGTTGACGTAGAGAGTGGTCATCCGTCCAGCGTATCCACACTGGAGTACGCCACCACGCCGCGACGGACGAGATCCACGGCACGCTGGCACTGGCGCGGCAGCCCGGGGTGGCCCGGCACCTTGGAGAGCTGGTCCAGCAGGTCGATCACCTGGCGGGCCCACCGCACGAAGTCCCCGGCGGCGAGGTCGGTGCCCTTGAGGGCATCGCGCAGGTTGCGTCCCCGGGCCCACCGGTGGATGGGCCAGACCAGTCCGGCGTCCGGCTCGGGCGTCGGTTCGAGCTGCGCACCCCGTTCGGCGAGCTGGAGCTCGTACCAGTGCTCACCGGTGCGGTCCAGGACCTCCTGGAGCCGGGCTGTCGGCATCTGCGGGATGCCCACGGTCTCGTCCCCCTTGGCCTGGTAGACCAGCAGGGCCGCGAAGCCGGCCAGTTCCTCCGGGTCGAGCTCGCGCGCCAGGCCGTCCTCGAGCAGCAGGGAGGTCAGCAGGTCCCGCTCGCCGTAGATCCGGCGCAGCGTCTGGCCGGAGGCGGTCACCCCCGGTGACTCCGTGGTCCCCGCCACGGCTCCGGCCACGGCGGCCTCGGCGTCCACGTAGCCATAGGTGGTGAGCAGTCCGGTCAACCGGTCGAACGCGCGGGCGATCGTGTTCGTGCGCCCGGCGATCCGGGCGGAGAGCTGGTCCACCTCCCTGCGCAGCTTCCACCAGCGCTCGGCCCAGCGTGCGTGCTCCTCGCGGTCCCGGCAGCCGTGGCAGGGGTGCCGCTCCAGCTGCCGCCTCAGTTCCTCGGCCCGTTCCCCGGCGCCCTCGTCCCGGAACCGGAAGCCGGCGGTGGACCGCCCACCGGGTGCCGGGCGGTGTTCGCGCACAGCCGCCCGCATGGCGGAGGCGATGTCCTTGCGCTGGGTGGGGGTCTTCACCTGGATGTTCTGCGGCAGCCTGGCCCCGGCCACCGGGTCCACCGGGGCATCGAGGTCCTCCGTGGAGATGCGGCGCAGCTGGGCCTGCTGGGTGATCACGCCGACCCGCGGGTTGGCCGGGTTCCCGGCGGGGAACACCACGACGACGGTGCCCAGCCGGCGCGGTCCGGGCACCTCGATGACGTCACCGGGCAGCAGGTTGGCCAGGGACTCCTTGACCGCCCGCTGCCGGGCGCGGTGGCGGCCCTTGGAGGAGTCCTTCTCCGCCTCGGAGAGTTCCTTGCGCAGCCGGGCGTACTCGGTGAAGTCCCCCAGGTGGCAGGTCATGGACTTCTCGTAGCCGGCCAGCGACTCCTCGCGGCTGCGGACCTCGCGGGCCAGGCCCACGACCGAGCGGTCCGCCTGGAACTGGGCGAACGAGGACTCCAGGATGGTGCGGGAACGCTCGAGGCCGAACTGGGCGATGAGGTTCACGGACATGTTGTAGGTGGGCCGGAACGAGGAGTTCAGCGGGTAGGTCCGGCGCGAGGCCAGCCCGGCCACGGCGGCGGGGTCCAACCCGGGCCGCCAGAGCACCACGGCGTGGCCCTCGACGTCGATCCCCCGGCGTCCCGCCCGGCCGGTCAGCTGGGTGTACTCCCCCGCGGTGATGTTGACGTGGGCCTCGCCGTTGAACTTCTCCAGCTTCTCGATCACCACGGTGCGGGCCGGCATGTTCACCCCCAGGGCCAGGGTCTCGGTGGCGAAGACGACCTTGACCAGGCCGGCACCGAACAGCTTCTCCACGACCTCCTTGAACGGCGGGAGCATGCCGGCGTGATGGGCCGCGAAGCCCCGGGACAGCCCGTCCCGCCATCCCCAGAACCCCAGCACGTCGAGGTCCTCGGGTGGCAGCGAACCGGCGGCCTCGTCCACCACGGACTGGATCTGCTGCTTCTCCCCCGGCGTGGTCAGGTCCAGTCCGGCCCACAGGCACTGCTCCACGGCACCGTCGCAGCCGGCGCGGGAGAAGACGAAGGTGATGCAGGGCAGCAGGCCCTCGCGTTCCAGGGTGCGGACCATGCCGGGACGGGACACGCGCAGGTCGCTGCGGGTGCGCTGCGGAGCCTCGTGACGACCTCCGGACGGCCCCGGTCCACCGGACGCGCCGCCGTCGTACCGCGTGGTGGTGACGTCCTCGCGGCGCCCGTAGCCCGGGGACGCGCCGTTCCGCTGCCTCCGGCCCGGCTTTCCCCCGCCCTTGCCGCGCCCCCGGGGCCCACCCCCGCGGCCACCGCGGCCCCCGCCGGACTGCTGACGGTTCGGGCGGCCCCAGTCGCTGCGTTCCTCGCGCCGGCGCTGGTCCTCGGCCAGGCGCGCCAGCTCGGGGTTGAGCACGAGCTGACCGGTGGGCTGCGGGGTGCCGGCGGGGCCGGCGTCGGGATCCGCGGGATTGCGCACCGGGGTGTCCGGGCCGATCTCGTCGAAGGCGACCTCCGTGGCGAACAGGTCGTACAGCTGGGTCCCGGCCATCACGTACTGCCACAACGGCACGGGCCGGTGCTCGGAGACGACCACGGCCGTGGACCCGCGGACGGTGTCCAGCCAGGCACCGAACTCCTCGGCGTTGGAGACCGTGGCGGAGAGGGAGACCAGCTGCACGTGCTCGGGCAGGTGGATGATGACCTCCTCCCACACGGCGCCGCGGAATCGGTCGGCCAGGTAGTGCACCTCGTCCATGACCACGAAGCCCAGGTTGACCAGGGTGTCGGAGTCCGCGTAGAGCATGTTGCGCAACACCTCGGTGGTCATCACCACCACGTCGGCGTGCGAGTTGATGGCGGTGTCCCCGGTGAGCAGGCCCACCCGTTCCGTGCCGTAGGTGGCCACGAGGTCCTGGTACTTCTGGTTGCTCAGCGCCTTGATCGGGGTGGTGTAGAAGGCCTTCTGGCCGGCGGCGAGGGCGAGGTGGATCGCGAACTCGCCCACCACGGTCTTGCCGGCCCCGGTGGGGGCGGCCACGAGCACGCCGTTGCCCGCCTCGAGTTCACGGCAGGCCTGGTCCTGGAAGGGGTCCAGCGGGAAGCCGAGCGTGGCGGTGAACCGGCCCAGCTCCGTCTTCGCCTCGGCGGTACGGCGGCGGGCTGCGGCGTACCGCTCCGCGGGGCTCAGCCGGCCGGTGGTGTCATCCGCGGAAGGTGCCATGCACCCAGCCTAGGACATGGTCTCCGAGCGGTCCCTGCAGGACGTTCGGTCCCCGCAGGACGTGCGGGCGTCAGAGGTCGCGCAGGGGCGTGGGCCCGGCGCCGAGGTAGTCCTCGTTGTCCCGCGCGAGCCGCGCCGTGCGCCTGGCGCGGCGCCGGTCGTTGACCAGGCAGATGACGATGGCCACGCCGAAGAGCACCACCAGCGGGATGGCCAGATAGAACATGGTCATCGCGTCAGAACCCGGTGCGGCCAGGGCGGCGATCAGGGCGATGATGAACACCGTGATGCGCCAGTGCTTCAGGATCTGCCGCCCGGGCAGCACCCCGAGCATGTTCAGCCCGACCAGCACGACCGGCAGCACCAGGGCCACGCCGAAGGCGAGGAACAGCCGCAGCACGAACGGGATGTACACGTCCGCGGTGATGACGTTCGCCGTACCCTCCGGGGACAGGCCCACGAAGAACTGGACGGCCTCCGGGAGCACCAGCCAGCCCAGCACGACACCGAGGACGAACAGCGGGACGGCGGCGGCGATGAAGCCCAGCGCGTAGCGCTTCTCCTTCTTCTTCAGTCCGGGCACCACGAAGGCCCAGAGCTGGTAGAGCCAGATGGGGCTGGAGATGACCAGGCCCACGAAGAGCGCGACCTGCAGCATGATGTCGAAGGGCTGGCCCACGGCGCTGAAGGCCACGGTCACGATCCGTCCCTCGTCCGAGAGCCGGTGGACCGGATCGATCAGTGCCGAGAAGAACGGCTGGTAGACGATGAAACCGACGATGGCACCGAGCAACAGCCCGATACCCGCGATGATCAGCCGGTTGCGCAGCTCCCGCAGGTGGTCCTTGAGGGGCATCTGCCCGTCCGGGTTCTTCGTCCGGGAGACGCGGACACGCCGGGAGCGGCCGGCCTCGGAAGCGGTCGACATGGAGTGCGGACCGCCCGCCTACTTCTGGTCGTCGGAACCGGTCGTGCGGCGGTCGCCAGTGCGGGGGGCGTCAGCCTGGCCACCGTTGACGATGCGGCCCTCGACCGGCGCGGAGCCGTCCTGGCCCGCACCCTTGCCCGGGGAGTCGTCGTCCTTCATCTGCTTGACCTCGGACTTGAAGATCCGCATGGACTGCCCGAGGTTGCGGGCCATAGCGGGCAGCTTGGGCGCTGCGAACAGTAGCAGCACCAGGGCGATGATGATGACGAGCTGCCATCCCTGGAGTCCGGCGAACATGGGGACGTCCTTTCGGTTGAACGGTTCGAGTCTACGGCACCGGGCTGGTCGGGGACGCCTCGGGAACGTCATAACCGGCCCTTGCCTCCGCGAGCCAGCCGGTGACCGCGTCCACGAGTGATGCCGGTGACAGCACGCGGAACTCGCCACCGTGCCGGGCGGCCTGGGCGCGCGCATAGTCCGCAGAGGCCAGGCGGACCTCGGCCACCACGGATCCGTCCGCCAGCGTGGCCGTGCGCCCGGGGCGGAACCCGTCGGCCAGGTCCCGGATCCGGTGGGCGAAGAGCACGTGTGCCGTGTCCTCGGTGCCGTGCTGGGTGAACAGGGGCCCGTCCAGGGCGACCTGCCGCCCGGCGTGGACCTCCCCGGTCTCCCGGACCTCACCGATCCGGTCGAGCCTGAAGTTGCGCAGGCCCTCCTGCTGCCGGCACCACGCCTGGAGGTACCCGTGCCCGCCCTCGGTGGTGATCCGCAGGGGCTCGATCTCGCGCCGGGTCTGCTCGTCCCGTCCGGCGGCGTGATACGTGATGGCCAGCACGCGGCGCTCCCGCACCGCGGCGTGGAGTCGTCCGGCCAGGTCGGCGTAGGGGCCGAAGTCGAACCGGGCATTGATGCCGTCGGCGGCACGTTCCACCTCGGGACCGGACGCGGCCACGATCTTGGCCAGCGCCGTCCGGGCGGCGGCCCGCTCCTCCTCGGACAGCCCCGGGATGCCCGCGGAGGCGCGCAGCCCGACGAGCAGGGCGCCGGCCTCCGGGATGCTCAGCCGCAGCGGGCCGGACAGGTCCTCCGCCTGGCTGATGCGTATCCGTCCGTCCTGGTCCTCCACCTCGAATTGCTCACCGGCGAAGTAGCGCTCCGGCATGCCGCAGTACTGGAGTTCCTGCAGGATCCTCTCCAGCTCCGCGTCCGTGACGTCGAGCCGCTCGGCCAGTTCCGTGCGGGGCATGGCCCCGCGCTGGTTGATCAGCCCGATGATGTCCACCATGGTCGCCACCCTGTCCCGGTCACTGCGGCGGTTGCGGCGGCGTCGTGGCTCGGCCAGCTCATACGGCGGGACGGGCAGGCGGTGGGCCGCCAGGGCACCGTCCAGCAGGCGCACGACGGCGTCGCGCACCACCGGTGAGGTGGAGGAGACCCGCGCGGTGGGTCCGGCCGCGGCGACGGCGCCGGCCAGTTCGGCGGGACGGGTGTACGTCAGGCTCACCCGGTCCCAGCCGTCGCGAGTGGTTCCCCGGGGCTCGGCGCCCAGGCGCAGTCCGACGGCCCGGCCGGGACGCAGCTCCAGGTCCACCGTGGCCGGATCCCGCTCACCGGAGACCAGGTCCCGCACGGCCTGCAGGTCGAATCCTGCGGGGCGTCCGGGGGCCGGGCGCCCGCCCTCGGTGGCCGACTGGGGTTCAGACTCCATGCGCGTGAGCCGGAACGTCCGCTGGGCCTGTCGGTCGAGGTCCCAGCCCACGAGGTACCAGACGCCCGTGGGGTTGGTCAGCGCCCACGCGCGCACGGTGCGCCGGTGCGTCTCCGGCGCTCCGGCGGTGCGGTAGTCGAAGGAGATGACCGACTGGACCCGGACCGCATCGGCCAGGGCGGTGAGGGTGCGGTCGGCACCCGCCAGCCGGGCCCCGAAGGCCTCGTGATCGGAGGCGGAGGTGGCCGCGACCCAGTCCTCCCCCGCATCGAGCCGGCCGAGGGCGCGGACCACGGCGCGGTCCACGTCGGAGCCCTGCCACGCCGAGCGGGCGCGGACCAGCGCGAGGCGCTCGGCATTGGTGAAGTCGACGTGCGGCAGGTACATCTGCTCGGGGTCGATGCGGTAGCGCACCTCGTCGGCCCGCTCCGCGCCCTCCCAGTTCGCGGTCTCCTGGACCTCGTGGGCCCCGAGGGGCACGCCGATGTCCTTCAGGACCTCCTTGTCCCGGGTGAACATCTTCTCGAAGGCCTGCTCCGAGGTCGCGGCGGCATACCCGTCCACGTAGCGGCGCAGCGCGTCCTT
Source organism: Citricoccus sp. WCRC_4 (assembly GCA_026645375.1). Classification (GTDB taxonomy): domain Bacteria; phylum Actinomycetota; class Actinomycetes; order Actinomycetales; family Micrococcaceae; genus Citricoccus. The sequence goes on from JAPFFX010000203.1 coordinate 11,904, forward strand.
CGTGACGCCGCGGCGTTCATGGGCGAGCAGCAGCCACAGCACGGAGAGGATGCGCTCCGTGGACGGTGGCTGGAAGGCCGGACCCGACGAGGAGGGTGCGCTCACGCTGGGGATCAGCGGACGTCGACGAGGTCCACGACGAAGATCAGGGTCTCCCCCGGGCCGATCTCGGCGCCGGCACCGTTGTCCCCGTAGGCCAGGTGCGGCGGGATCTCCAGCCGGCGGCGGCCACCGGGCTTCATGCCCAGCAGCCCGTCGTCCCAGCCCTTGATGACCTGGCCGACGCCCACCGTGAAGGGCAGGGGCTGGCCGCGGTTCCAGGAGGCATCGAACTCGGCGCCCGTGGACCAGGCGACCCCCACGTAGTGGCACTCGACGTTGTCCCCGGCCTGGACGGCGGGTCCGGAGCCCTCGATCAGGTCCTCGATGACGAGCTCCTCCGGGGGGGTCTCCCCCGGGAACTCGATCTCGGGGCGGGAACGGTCATAGTTGCGCTGTCCGAAGGACATGGGTCGGGTTCCTTCCAGGTGGGGGGCGGTGCGTCAGCCCATCCTACTGAAGACTCGGCAGGGGGCCGCCGGGTCCGGGACTACTCCGAGGCGGACGGGGAGGGCTCGGCGGAGGCGCCCTGCGACGGCTCCTCGGCACCGCCCTGGGGCTGCTCGGCCGGCTGGGCCGGGGGCATGGCGTGGATGATGTCGACCACGAAGACCAGGGTCTCCTCGGCCAGCTCGTGCTCGGAGCCGCCGTAGCCCTTCGCCGGCGGCACCACGAGCAGCACCTGGGAGCCGACCTTCTGGCCCTGCAGGCCCTCGGTCCATCCCTCGATCACGCCCGTCAGCTGGAAGCCCGAGAGCTCGTCCCGGGACCACGAGGAGTCGAATTCCTCGCCGTCGGACCACTTCACGCCCTTGTACTGGACGGTGACGTAGTCCTGCGCTCCCACCTCGGCGCCCTCGCCCTGGATCAGCGGCTGGACCACGAGGTCCTGGGGGGCCTTGCCCTCGGGCTTGGCGATGGACGGTTCGCCGGACTCCTCGTCCAGCGTCACGGCGGGGAGCTTCGGGTCGATGTCCCCGACGGGCTCCCCGGTGGCGCGGGCCGGGGACGCCCCGGCGATCTGGAAGACCATGAGCTGGTCGCTGGCGCCCTGGCCCAGCTGCCCGGCGGGCATGAAGAAGGCGACCTGCGCGCCGACCCGGTTCTGGTCGATCATGTTGTACAGGACCTCGTTGGCCTCCTTCAGTCCGTCCGTGAGGTGGACCGCCTCCGAGCCCTGGGTGAAGTTGTCCGCGGTGACCTCGCCGGTGGCCGGGTCCACCACGGCGGTCTGGACCATCGCGACGTCCCCGGGCTCGATCTCCTCGCCGTCCCCGTCCTTCAGGACGCGGGAGGAGACCTGGTCCGTCTCGATCTCCCCGTCCACGGTGACCTCCGGGCTGCCGTCCTCGGCGACCTCGAGCGAGACCGGCTCGAGGGCCTCCTTGTCCCCGGCGCCGCGGGCCTCCGGCTCGGCGCAACCGGCCAGCAGCAGGGCCCCGGCCAGGGCGAGGCCCAGGGGCGCGGCCGCCCGGAGGCGGCGCAACGGCCGGGGCAGGGAGCGGGTTGCGGAACGAGGGGCGGTACCAGTCATGGGATCCTTCGGTAGTGCCAGCGGGCTCGCGGCGCAGGCGGCGCCGAAGAACCCCGTCCGGGATGGGACCCGGCCACTCTACTGTGCCACGTCACACTGGATGGATGCTGGACGCATCGCCGTCCTGGCGGCCCTCGGCAGGGGTGCGGTCCGCTGACGGAATGGACCGCAGCAGCTCGTCCAGCCGCTCCGACGAGGTCTGGAACGGGTCCTTCGTGGCGACGGTCAGCAGGGGCCGGTCGGAGAGCTTCAGGTGCGTCCAGTCCACCGCATAGGCCTGCCCGGCCTCGCGGGCGGCCTGGATGAACCGGCCCCGCAGCGTGGCGCGGGTCGTGGCCGGCGGGGTGTCGACCGCCTGCCGGACGGCGTCGTCGTCGAGGAACCGGGCCGCCGCCCCCCGGGACTGCAGCAGCGTGAACAGGCCCCGGCCGGGGGTGATGTCGTGATAGGACAGGTCCAGTTGGGCCAGCCGGGGGGAATCCCAGTCGAGCCCGTGCCGGTCGGCGTACCGGGACAGGAACCGCTGCTTGATCGCCCAGTCGATCTCGGTGTCGATGCCCGTGGAGTCCTGGCGCTGCACGGCGTCCAGGGCCCGCTCCCACAGGTCGAGCACCGCGTCGAGGCGGTCGTGGTGGGCGCCGTGCCGCTCGACGAAGGCGGTGGCCTGCTCCAGGTAGTGCCACTGCAGCTGCAGCGCGGACCGGCGCTGTCCCGAGCGCAGTGACAGCTCGGCGGTGCCGGTGAGGTCGTGCGAGACCTGGCGGATCGCCAGGATCGGGTTCTCCAGCTGGTGGTCACCCAGGGGCGTGCCGGCCTCGATCATCCGCAGCATCAGGTCCGTGGCGCCGAAGCGGACCAGCTGGGTGGTCTCGGACATGTTCGAGTCCCCGACGATCACGTGCAGCCGCCGGTACTCCGCGGCGTCGGCGTGCGGTTCATCGCGCGTGTTGATGATCGGCCTCGAACGGGTGGTGGCCGAGGAGATGCCCTCCATGACGTGGTCGGCTCGCTGCGAGAAGGCGAAGTGCGCGCCGTCCGGACGGTCCCGGTCCAGCGTGCCGGGGTCGGCGTCCCCGGTGCGCGGCGCCACCACCTTCCCCGCCCCGGCGTACAGCTGCCGGGTGATGAGGAAGGGGATCAGGGCCTCGGACAGGCGCCGGAACTCGGTGCGCCGGTTCAGCAGGTAGTTCTCGTGGGAGCCGTAGGAGTTGCCGGCGGAGTCGGCGTTGTTCTTGTAGAGGTAGATGGTCCCGGTGAATCCGTCCGCGGCCATCCGTTCCGTGGCCTGGTCGATGAGCCGCTGCATCATCACCTCGCCGGCCTTGTCCACCGCCACCAGTTCGTCCAGGGTGGAGCACTCGGCGGTCGCGTATTCCGGGTGGGAACCCACGTCCAGGTAGAGCCGGGACCCGTTGGAGACGAAGACGTTCGAGGACCGGCCCCACTCGACCACGGGACGGAAGAGGTAGCGGGCCACCTCCTCCGGGGTCAGCGGACGGGCTCCCGGGTGGGAGTAGTGCACGCCGAACTCGGTCTCGACGCCATAGATCCTGCGGTCCATGGGCGGTTACTGCCCGCCCTTCTGGACGAAGCCCTTGACGAACTCCTCGGCATTGGTCTCCAGCACCGAGTCGATCTCGTCCAGCAGGCTGTCCAGGTCGGTGGTGGTTCCCTGCGCGGAGCCTCCCGCGGGCGCCGGGACCGGATCCGGCGCCGGAACGTCCTCCTCGCGCTCGGACCTCGATCCGCTGTACTGCTGTGACATCATGCCTCCTGCGTCTGACGGGTTCCCCCAGCCTACGCCCGCCCGTCCTCCTGGGCCCTGGACAGGGCCGCCAGCAGGCGGTCGAAGGACCCGGGCGCGGCGCCGTCGTCGTACACCCCGGCCATCTGCTGCGCCGTGGCCGACAGCGGCTCGCGCTGGTGGAAGCGGTACAGGCGGCCCTCGCCGTCCTGGCGCAGCAGCAGGGTGTCCCAGCTGGCGCCCACGACGTGCTGGCCGAAGACGTCCACCGTCCGGCCCCTCGCCCACGCCCGGGTGTCCGCCGGCGGGGTGTGCACGGCCCGCCGGATCGTCTCCTCGGGCACGAGGGTGCGCATGGAGCCACGGCGGACCAGGGCGGCGTGCAGCCCCTTGTCCGGCCGCAGGTCCGCATACTGCAGGTCCAGCATGCCGATGCGCGGGTCGTCCCAGCCCAGGCCGTGGCGCTGCCGGTAGCCCGACAGCAGCTGGTACTTGGCCACCCAGTCCAGCCGGTCGGCCAGCGCGGCCGGATCCGTGCGGAGCAGCTCGAGGGTCTCCCCCCAGGCCTCCAGGACGTCGAGGGTCGCCGGGTCGGTCATGCCGAACCGCGCCACGTGACCGGCGGCAGCATCCCGGTACAGTTCCATCAGGTCCACGCCGGTGAGCCGGCGGCCGTCTGCCAGCCCGACCGTGGTGCCCAGGGTGGGGTCGTGGCTGATCGCCTGCAGGGCCTCGACGGGGTCCCTCAGCTCGAGCACCGGGCACGTGCCCAGCTCGATCATGGACAGCACCAGTGCGGTCATCCCGCACCGCAGCCAGGTGGCGTATTGGGACAGGTTGGCGTCCCCGATGATCACGTGCAGCCGCCGGTAGCGTTCCTGGTCCGCGTGGGGTTCATCCCGGGTGTTGACGATCGGCCGGCGGATCGTGGTCTCCAGGCCGACCTGCTCCTCGAAGAAGTCCGCACGCTGGCTGATCTGGAAGCCCGCCGTGCGCCCGGTCATCCCGATCCCCACCCGGCCCGCCCCGCAGACCACCTGGCGGGCCGTGAAGAACGGCAGGATCCGGGCGGCGAGTTCGTCGAAGTCCAGGGAGCGGGTCACCAGGTAGTTCTCGTGCGCGCCATAGGAGACGGACTTGTTGTCCGTGTTGTTCTTGTAGAGCAGCACCTGGGGTGCTCCCGGGGCCTGGGCGATCCGACGGGAGGCGGCCAGGGCCACCCGGTCCCCCGCCTGGTCCCAGACCATGGCGTCCAGCGGGTTCGTGGTCTCCGGCGCGGAGTACTCGGGGTGGGCGTGGTCCACGTAGAACCGGGCGCCGTTGGGCAGCACGAGGTTCATGACCAGGTGCACGGGGTTGCCGTCGTCGTCCGTCAGGGGCCGGTCGGTGAGCTGGGTGGGGTGGGCGGCGGAGCGGGGCAGTTGCCAGCCGCGGGCGTCCACCAGCGGGGACTCCTCCCCGTAGTCCCACTCGGTCCCGGCCACGGAGCCCCCCTCGGCGGTGACCAGGTCCGCGTAGGCGTTCACCACCTCGGTGGAGAGCACCGTGTGCCCCGCCCCCGGGTTGTCCGGGGCGTGCACGCCGAACTCGGTCTCCATGCCCATCACCCGGTGCACGCCCCAGCCGGCGGTGTCCCGCCCGGCCGGCAGGACGGCGTCGTCCGGGACCAGCCCGCGCTGGCCGCGCCACGCGGGCGCGACGCCGGACGGCTCCCCCGGGC
>JAPFFX010000216.1 GCA_026645375.1 Citricoccus sp. WCRC_4
CGAGCCATGGCCTCGGCGGCGCTGTCGTCGGGCAGGGCCGCGTCATCGTCTCGGGGGGCGCTCTCCGCAGCTGGGCGTGACGTCATGGAGGTCCTTCCGGTGTGCCGAGCGAGCTCGGGCGATGGAAGGGGACGTCATTGGCCCCGGTGACGGCTCAGGCGCGCTGGAGATCATCCGCGACACCCGTGGCCGGTGCAGTGGAGTAAATACTAGCGACCGGAACGGGGCTCACGCGTCGTTTCGACGCGGAAAACCCTCATTCTGTGTTTCGTCCGCGTTAATTCTGTGACCATCAGGCGTCGATTCCGTTTCCGGCGCGGTTCCGACGGGGGCCGGGGCGGCGGTGTCCGGGCCCTCTTCCGCGGCGGCCGGCTCGCGGCCCGGCAGCCAGACGGAGTCGGCGTCCGCCCGCGCCTCCGCGGTCCTGGGCCGGGTGGCCCACAGCCCGATGAGGAAGCCGACGGCGACGAGGAACAGCAGCAGGGACGTCCACACGTTGAGCCGCTGGGTGATGCCGAAGAGGGTGATCATCTCGGCATCGTCGATGCGCATCATCTCGATCCAGGTGCGCCCGGCCGTGTACCAGGCGACGTACGCCCAGACCATCATGCCGCGGCGCAGCCGCAGACGCCGGTCGATGAGCAGCAGGAGCCCGACACCGGCCAGGTTCCACAGCATCTCGTAGAGGAACGTGGGGTGGAAGAGCGTGCCCTCCAGGGTGCCGGCGGGCCAGTTGGGGCTCTCGGGACTGACCTGCAGGCCCCACGGCAGGGTGGTGGGCCCGCCGAAGAGCTCCTGGTTGAAGTAGTTGCCCAGCCGGCCGATGGCCTGGGCCAGCAGCACCCCGGGGGCCACGACGTCGGCATAGGCGGAGAGCTTGAACCCGTACCGGCGGCAGGCGATCAGGGCCCCGACGGCACCCAGGGCCACGGCGCCCCAGATGCCCAGGCCGCCCTCCCAGACCCGCCAGATCCTCGTCAGGTCACCGGTACCGTCGAACCCCGGGCCGAAGTAGGCGTCCGGGGAGGAGAACACGTGGTACAGCCGCGCGCCGACGAGACCGAACAGGATCGCCCAGATGGAGACGTCGATGATCCCGCCCTCGGGGCCGCCGCGGGCCTTCCAGCGCACGGAACCGAGCCACAGGCCCGCGATGATCCCGGCGATGATGCACAGCGCGTAGGCGTGGACCGTCACCGGGCCGAGGTGGAAGCCGTCCCAGCCGGGGGCGGGGATGGCCCCGGTGACCAGCACCGAGTTCACGCGCCGGCCCCGTCCCTCACGGCTCCGGTCGCCAGCTCGGCGGTCAGCGTCCCGACGGCGGCCGGGCCGCCGTCGCGCAGGGCGCTCACCAGGGCGGTGCCCACGATCGCGCCGTCGGCGTACCGCCCGATCTCGCGGATGTGCTCGGGCCGGGAGATGCCCAGCCCGACCGCGACGCGCGGGGCGCCGGCCTCGTGGGCACGGGCCACCACCTGCTCGGCGGCCGAGGAGACCTCGGAGCGGGCACCGGTGACCCCCATGACGGAGACGCCGTAGACGAAGCCGCGGCTGGACTCCACGACGAGCTTGATCCGCTGGTCGGTGGAACTGGGGGCCGTGAGGAAGACCCGGTCCAGCCCGTACCGGTCCGAGGCCTCGAACCAGTCACCGGCCTCCTCGGGGACGAGGTCCGGGGTGATGATGCCCGCTCCCCCGGCCTCGGACAGCCGGCGGGCGAAGGTGTCCACGCCCATCCGGTCCACGATGTTCCAGTAGGTCATCACGAGCACGACCGCGTCGGTCCGCGCCGAGACGGCCTTGACGATGTCGAACACGGAGTCGATCCGGAAGCCGTCGGCCAGGACCTGGCTGGTGGCCGCCTGGATGACCGGGCCGTCCATGACCGGGTCCGAGTAGGGGATGCCGATCTCGATGACGTCCGCCCCGTTGTTGCCCAGCGCCACGGCTGCCTCGATGGAGTCCTCGACGGTGGGGTACCCGGCGGGGAGGTAGCCGATGAGGGCGGTGCGCCCGGCCGCGCGGGCGGCCTCGATCGCCTCCGAGGTGCGGGAGTGCACGGTGTTGACGGTCTCGGTCATCAGCTCTGGGCTCCTTCCGGCCGGGCCGCGACGGCCTCGGCATCCCCGCCGGCGGGCGTCTCGGCGTCCGGCAGCATCCCGAAGTACTTCGCGGCGGTGGCCACGTCCTTGTCGCCGCGTCCGGAGAGGTTCACGACGATGATCTTCTGCTCCGCCTCTGGGGTGTCCGGGCCGACGAGACCCTCGTCCGCCCAGCGGCGGGCCAGTCGCAGGGCGCCGGCCAGGGCGTGGGAGGACTCGATGGCCGGGACGATGCCCTCGGTCCGGCACAGCCGCTGGAAGGCGTCCATGCACTCGGTGTCGGTGACCGGCTCGTACGTGGCCCGGCCGGTGTCGTGCAACCAGGCGTGCTCGGGACCGACCGCCGGGTAGTCGAGGCCGGCGGAGATGGAGTGCGAGTCGACGGTCTGTCCGTCCTCGTCCTGCATGAGGTAGGTGCGCGCACCGTGCAGCACGCCGGTGCGGCCCAGGTTGATGGACGCGGCATGACGGCCGGTGTCCATGCCCTCCCCGCCGGCCTCCAGGCCGTAGAGCTCGACGCCCGGGTCGTCCAGGAAGCCGTGGAAGATGCCCATGGCGTTGGAGCCGCCGCCCACGCAGGCGCACACGGCGTCCGGCAGGCGCCCGGCCTGCGCCAGGACCTGCTCGCGGGCCTCCTCGCCGATGACGGAGTGGAAGTAGCGGACCATGGCGGGGAACGGCGCCGGGCCGGTGACCGTGCCCAGCAGGTAGTGGGTGGTGTCCACGGAGGCGACCCAGTCCCGCAACGCGTCGTTGATGGCGTCCTTCAGGGTGCGGGCCCCGGTCTTGACGGCCACGACCTCGGCACCGAGCATCTCCATGCGGGCCACGTTGAGGGCCTGGCGCTGGGTGTCCACCTCGCCCATGTAGACGGTGCACTCCATGCCGAACAGGGCGGCCGCCGTGGCGGTGGCCACCCCGTGCTGGCCGGCCCCGGTCTCGGCGATGAGGCGGGTCTTGCCCATCCGCTGCGCCAGCAGTGCCTGGCCGATGACGTTGTTGATCTTGTGCGAACCGGTGTGGTTGAGGTCCTCGCGCTTGAGGAAGACCCGCACGCCCGGGGTGTCGGCGGCGAACCGGGGCACCTCGGTGAGCAGGGACGGCCGGTTCACGTAGTTGGTGAACAGGTCCTGCAGCTGCGCGATGAACTCCGGGTCCTCACGGGCCTCGGTGAAGGTGCGCTCGACCTCCTCGAGGGCGGCGATCAGGGATTCGGGCATCCAGCGGCCGCCGTAGGGGCCGAAGTACGGCCCGGGCTGGTTCTGGTAGCTGCCGGTGTGCTCAATCATGTGTCGGTCCAGTCTGTTCAGTGCCTGTGCTGTGGTGCCGGATGTCAGCGGGCCCGGTCCGTCACCGAGGCCGCGCGGAAGTCCCGGATGGCCTGTGACGGGTCGCCGTGCTTCACCAGCGCCTCGCCGACCAGGACGGCGTCGGCACCGTCCTGCGCGTAGCCGGCGACCTGCTCGGGTCCCTCCACCCCGGACTCCGCCACCCGGACCACGCCCTCGGGGAGGTGCGGGGCCAGGTTGCGGTAGTTGTGCGGGTCGACGTCAAGAGTCTTGAGGTTGCGCACGTTCACGCCCACGATGCGCGCGTCCACGGCGACGGCCCGCTCGATCTCCTGGGGGGTGTGGGCCTCCACGAGGGCGTTCATGCCGAGATCGTGGGTGAGCTGCAGCAGTCCGGCCAGTTCGGCGTCGTCCAGGGCCGCGACGATCAGCAGCACCAGGTCGGCACCGTGGGCGCGGGCCTCGTAGACCATGTACTCGTCGACCGTGAAGTCCTTGCGCAGCACCGGGATGCCCACGGCGGCGCGCACGGCGTCGAGGTCGGCCAGCGACCCGCCGAAGCGGTGCTGTTCGGTCAGCACGGAGATCGCGGCGGCGCCGCCGGTCTCGTACTGCCGCGCCAGGTCGGCCGGCGAGGAGATCTCGGCCAGGGCGCCCTTGGACGGGCTCGACCGCTTGACCTCGGAGATGATCCGGATGCCGCCGGCATCGGCCCGGCCGCCGGCGAGGGCGGCATGGGCGTCCAGGGCCGGACGGGTCCGCACAGCCTCCTCGGCCCGCTGGCGCATGGCGGCCAGGGGAACCTCGCGGCGCCGGGCCTCCAGGTCCTGGCGGACCCCGACGATGATCTCGTCGAGAACCGTCGCCATCAGTGGCGCGCGGCCTTGGCGTGGCCCTTGGTGCCCATGCCGGCCTTGCCCATGACGAAGCCCGCGATCACCCCGGCCACCGCGGCGACGATGCCGGCGATGGTGAGGAACATCAGGTCCGCGAGCATGCCGATGGACACCAGGACCGCACCGAGCAGGAGCAGCAGGACGAGGGTCCAGGCGGCCGGCGAGTTGCCGTGGCCCAGCGGGTCGGCGTGCGTCGGGTCGTTCAGGACGAGGTCGTCGTCGGAGGTGGTGCGAGTGGTGGTCATGGACCGTACCTTTCCTGCGGAAGCTGATCGGTTCTGCCGTTCATTCTGCCACGGAACCGTCCCGGCCCCGCGTAGATCTCGGCAGATCACGGCCGGGGCGCTGCGGTCAGGTCGGGTCCTCTCCGCGGGTCAGCTCGTCCCACGCGTCGATCTCGTCGACGGGCCCGACGGCCCCCGGCGCCGCGCCGGAGCCGGCGCCGTTCCCGGTGGCCGTCACGGCGGTGGCCGGGGCCCCGGCGCCGGTGGTCCGGGTGTCATAGCGGCGGTTCTCGCGCCAGCCTCGGCCGGCCACCAGCACGGCGATCCCGCAGGCCGCCAGCAGCACGCCCGCGACCAGCGTGACCCAGGGCCAGAAGGTCACGGCGTAGGCCGCGGCGTCCGCCGTGGTGCCGGTGGCCGCGGAGACCTGGGCACGGGCGGCGTCCGCCGGCCGGAGGGTGGCGTTGACCGAGGACCATCCGGTGGCCACCCCGGCCAGGACCAGGAGCACCGAGGTCACCACCCGGCCGATGCGCCGGGCCATCGAGAGGGCGACTCCCGAGGCCATGCCCACCAGGGCCATCGCGGGCACGACGGCCGCGGCCTGGTTGCCGGTGGTCGTCACCGTGGCACCCGGGACCCCGGCGAGCCCGCTGGCCTGGATCCAGGTCTGGGCGCCCGACCCGAGGATCACGGCCCCCGCGGCGATGGCCCACAGCACGGCGGTGCGTCGCTTGAGGCTCACCGTGCGTCCTCGTCCCCGGCGTCCGGCACCTGGAGGGTCCGCAGCCGACCGGCGGCCAGGACGGCGCGCATCGGGGCACTGGACTTGGTCACCGTCTCGGCGGCCTCCGTCTCGGGGACGGAGTCCGCCACGATCCCGGCACCGGCCTGGACGTACGCGGTGCCGTCCACCAGCAGGGCCGAGCGGATGTTGATCGCCATGTCCATGTTCCCGGCGAGGTCGAAGTAGCCGACCACGCCCCCGTACGGTCCGCGTTCCTGGGGCTCCCACTCGTCCAGCAGCTGCAGGGCCCGCGGCTTGGGCGCGCCGGACAGGGTGCCGGCCGGGAAGGCGGCGGCCAGGACGTCCAGAGCCCGGCTGCCCGGGGCCAGCCGTCCCTCCACGTGGGAGACCAGGTGCATGATGTGGCTGAAGCGCTCGACCTCCATGAACTGGGTGACGGAGACGGACCCCGGGACGCAGACCTTGGACAGGTCGTTGCGGGACAGGTCGACGAGCATCAGGTGCTCGGCACGCTCCTTCTGGTCGTTGACCAGGTCCTTCTCGTGCAGGTGGTCCTCGGCCACCGTCGCCCCGCGGGGCCGGGACCCGGCGATCGGGTGCGTGATGACGGAGCCGTCGTTCACGGTGACCAGGGCCTCGGGCGAGGAACCGACGATCTGGTACCGGCCGCCGTCGGGCTTCTCGAAGGTGAACAGGTACATGTAGGGGCTCGGGTTCATGGCCCGCAGCACGCGGTAGACGTCCAGTCCGCTGGCCTCGGTGGCCGCGGAGAAGCGCCGGGACACCACGATCTGGAACACCTCACCGTCGGTGATGGCCTGCTGGGCCTTCGCCACGGCGTCGAGGAAGCCCTCCTGCGTCCAGGAGTCCTGCACGTGGGTCGCCAGCTCACCGGGGGCGAGGTCGGGCCAGCCCGGCGGCGCCGTGGAGACCGGGTCGTGGGTGGGCGCCGTGAGCCGGCGGGCCATCGACTCGAGGCGGGCGACGGCGTCGGCGTGGGCCGCCTCCACCCCGGAGTCCAGCCCGTCGCGGTTGATGGCGTTGGCCACCAGGGTCACGGTGCCGTCGACGGTGTCGTGCACGGCCAGGTCGGTGATCAGGTTCAGGGCCAGCTCGGGAAGGCCCAGGTCGTCCGGCGGGGGCGAGGGCAGCCTCTCCCAGCGCCGCACCGTGGGCCAGCCGAGGAAGCCGGCCATCCCGGACAACAGGTTCGGCCGGTCCGAGCCCGATCCGTCCCAGGCGTCCGTGGCCAGGTGGCCCAGGGTGGCGCGGAGCACGTCCAGCGGGTCGCCCTCGGTCGGCACCCCGGCCGGCGGGGTGCCGAGCCACTGCGCGCTGACACCGCCGCCGTCCCCGTCCTCGACGCGGCGCGTGGTCAGGGTCGCGGAGCTGCCGGCTCCGATGAAGGAGTACCGGGACCACACCCCACCCTGCGCCGCGGACTCCATCAGGAACGTGCCGGGCTCGTCGGCGGCCAGCCGGCGGTAGATCCCGACCGGGGTCAGGCCGTCCGCCAGCAGGGTCATGGTCACCGGGATGACCCGGTGCTGGCGGGCCAGGGCGGCGAACTCCCCGGCCGAGGGGGTGATGCCGCCGAGATCACGCATGGTGGTGCCCCGGGATCGGGAAGGTCGTGGGCCCCGGCGCCGGGGCGGTCGGCGTCGGCAGGCGCCGGCCGTCGAAGCAGGTCCGGGTCCCGGTGTGGCATGCCGGGCCGGTCTGGTCCACGTGCACCAGCAGGGCGTCACCGTCGCAGTCCAGGGACACCGAGACGACGGCCTGGGTGTTCCCGGAGGTGTCCCCCTTGCGCCAGTACTCCTGGCGGGACCGGGAGTAGTACGTCGCCCGGCCGGAGGTCAGCGTCCGGCGCAGCGCCTCCTCGTCCATCCACCCCAGCATCAGCACCTCACCGGTGTCGTGCTGCTGGGCGATGGCCGCCACGAGACCGTCGGGGTTCTTCTTGAGCAGGCGGGAGATGGCGGGATCGAGCGTGGCGGGTTGTTCCATGGTGGTCCAGTCTATGCGCCGTGTAGCGTGGGGCGTGTTATGCCGAACGACACTGACAGGGCCCCGTCGAGGGACTTCACCGCCGCGTCCCGCGACGCACTCGTGGAGGCACTGCTCTCGGCCGGTCCCGGCCAGCCGACGCTGTGTGAGGGCTGGCAGACGCAGCACCTGGCCGCGCACGTGGTCCTGCGCGAGGGTTCGCCGCTGGTGGCCGGGCTCGTGGTGAAACCCCTGCAGTCCCGGCTGGAGCGCCGGACCATGGACCTCGGGGACTCGGCGGCGACCCCCCAGGCCTACCAGGACCTCGTGGCGCGGATCAGCGCGGGCCCCTCGGCGGGGCGCCGGCTCGCCGAACGGCTGCAGCACCTGCCGGCCGTCCGCCGGGCCGCGCAGGCGACCAACCTGCTGGAGTTCTACGTCCATACCGAGGACGTGCGGCGCGCCCAGCACCGCTGGGCCCCGCGGCGGCTCGCCGAGGAGTACGCCGACGCCCTGTTCACGGAGCTGGCCCGCTCGGCGCGGCTGCGCTACCGCTCCGAGGACACCGGGATCGTGCTGGCCCGCAGCACCGGCCAGCGGGTCATCGCGCGCAAGCCCGGTCCGGGCGAGCCCTCCCGGACCATCTCCGGGCCGGCCGGCGAGCTGGTCATGCACGCCTTCGGTCGGCGGGACAACGCCCTGGTCGTCGTCGACTGACCCTGCGCTCAGGCGGGCCGGGTCAGGTACCGGTAGCGCGCCGCCGTCGAGAAACCCAGCTCCGCGGCCAGCGCCAACGCCTTCTCCGAGCGTTCCTCCACCTGCATCCAGATCCCCTCCAGGCCCATCCGGACGGCGTGGTGGAAGATCGCGTCGATGATCGGGCCGACCATGCCCTGGCCCCGCAGGTCCTTGCGCACCTTCAGGGCGTACACGCCCCCGAAGGACCGTCCCGGCCCGTCGTGCACGATGGAGACCTTGGCGATCGCGGCCAGGACACCGTCCTCGTCCGGGTAGTCGAAGAACCGGCTGCTGCCGCCGGCCAGGAGGCGGCGGTAGACCATGCGGCTGGCGGGGTCGATCGCGTCGGCCGAGGTGCCCATGTGGGCATCCAGCCAGGCGTCGGTCAAGGTCTCGGAGATCCCGACGCGCGGGTCCCAGGCCGTGTGCTGCGGGATGTCCTCGCGGCCCAGCCACAGCACCCGCGTCGGGGCGACGCTCTGGTAGCCGCGCCGCTCGAGCAGGTCGGCCAGGCGCTGCTGCCCCTCGAGGAAGTCCTCGTTCGCGCCGGCCGTGCCGTCCGGGCCGGGCACGGCAGCGGACCCGGGCCACGTCCCCGACGCCGGTTGCCAGACCTGGAAGGTCGGGGCCAGCCAGCGCTCGGCGGAGCGCCGCTCCACCTGGTCGACGGCCGCGGAGATCTCGGCGGGGTCCCGCGGCATCGAGGTGGACAGCACGCTGTTCGCGCGCCGGGTGATGCCGGAGGAGAACCGCACGGACCAGCCCTCGACCTGCTGGACCTCGATCGCGGGCCAGCCCAGGGCGGTCAGCCGCTGCAGGGCGAGCGGGGTGACCTGGGTGGTCCGGCCGGCCCGGGGATCCTCAGCGGACAGGGTGACCAGCCTCCCGGATGGCCTGCTTCACCCGCGCGATCATGTCCACGGGCCCGAAGTGGAAGATGGAGGCGGCCAGCACGGCGTCCGCACCGGCGTCGATGGCCGGTGGGAAGTCCTCCGGGGCGCCGGCGCCGCCGGAGGCGATGAGCGGGACGGTGGTGACCGCGCGGACGGCGCGGATCATCTCGAGGTCGAAGCCCTCCTGGGTGCCGTCCGCGTCGATGGAGTTCAGCAGGATCTCCCCGACGCCCCGCTCGGCGGCCTCGCGGCACCACGCCACGGCGTCGATGCCGGTGCCCTGCCGGCCACCGTGGGTGGTGACCTCGAAGCCCGAGGCCACGGCGGGATCATCGGTGCGGCGGGCGTCCAGGGACAGGGTGAGCACCTGGGAGCCGAAACGCCGGGTGATCTCGTCGATGACCTCGGGCCGGGCCACCGCGGCGGTGTTGATCGAGACCTTGTCCGCACCGGAACGCAACAGCTTGTCCACGTCCTCCACGGACCGCACCCCGCCGCCGACGGTCAACGGGATGAAGACCTCCTCGGCGGTCTGGGCGACCACGTCATAGGTGGTGGAGCGGTCGGCCGTGGACGCGGTCACGTCCAGGAACGTCAGCTCGTCGGCGCCGGCCTCGTTGTACCGGCGGGCCAGCTCGACCGGGTCACCGGCGTCCCGCAGGTCCTCGAACCTCACGCCCTTGACGACCCGGCCGGCATCGACGTCCAGGCACGGGATGACACGTACGGCAACGGTCACGGGGGCTCCTCTCAGATCCGGATCGCGTGGATGGCGGAGACCAGGATGGCGCGGGCCCCCATGTCGTAGAGCTCGTCCATCACCTTGTTGGTGTCCTCCTTGCGCACCATCGAGCGCACGGCCACCCAGCCCTCGTCCTGCAGCGGGGAGATCGTCGGCGATTCCAGTCCCGGGGTGACGGCGGAGGCCCGCTCCAGGTTCTCCCGGCTGACGTCGTAGTCGATCATCACGTAGCGACGGGCCACCAGCACGCCCTGGAGGCGGCGCAGCAGCACGTCCAGGCCCTCGGGACGCTTGCCGGACTGGCCGATGATGATGGCCTCGGAGCGCATGATGGGCTCGCCGAAGGTCTCCATGCCGGCGGCCCGCAGCGTGGAACCGGTCTCCACGACGTCCGCGATGGCGTCGGCGACGCCGAGGTTCACGGAGGACTCCACGGCGCCGTCGAGGTGCACGATCATCTCCGGCTTGACCGACTGGGTGGACAGGTAGTCCTCGAGCAGCCCGTCGTAGCTCGTGGCGATGCGCTTGCCCTCGAGGTCGGCCAGGGACGAGAAGCGTCCCACCGGCGCGGCGAAGCGGAACGTGGACTTGCCGAAGCCCAGGGCCATGATCTCCTCGGCGGAGCCGTTCACCTGGGCGTCCTGGAACAGGTCCCGGCCGGTCAGGCCGATGTCCAGGGTGCCCTGGCCGACGTAGACGGCGATGTCCCGGGGACGCAGGTAGAAGAACTCGACCTGGTTCTCCGGATCCATCATGACCAGTTCCTTGGAGTCGCGGCGCTGGAGGTAGCCGGCTTCCTGGAGCATGTCGCGGGCGGCCTCGGACAGGGCGCCCTTGTTGGGGACGGCGATGCGCAGCATGGGTGCTGGTTCTCCTGGGGTGGTGACGAGTGGGTGGACGGGGGCGATCCCGGGTGCAGGAACCGGCACCGGTCAGAGGTGCCGGTAGACGTCCTGCAGGGTCAGGCCCTTGGCGATCATCAGGACCTGCAGGTGGTACAGGAGCTGGGAGATCTCCTCCGCGGCCTCGTCGTCGGATTCGTACTCGGCGGCCATCCAGACCTCCGCCGCCTCCTCGACGATCTTCTTGCCGATCCCATGGACCCCGGAGTCGAGTTCGGCGACGGTGCCGGAGCCCTCCGGCCGGGTCTCGGCCTTGTGGCGCAGCTCGGCGAAGAGTTCATCGAAGGTTTTCACCCCTCCAGCGTACCGACCGCGCGACCCGGCCCCGGACCGTTGCCGTCGTATGTGAAGCACATCGGGCGTCAGCGCAGGGCCAGCTCCGTCAGGACGGCCGCCTGGAAGGCCTCGTAGCCCTTGTCCTCGCTCGATCCGGGCAACCCGGCCCGGTCCAGCGCCTGCGCCTCGGTGTCGCACGTGAGCACGCCGAAGCCGACCGGGGTCCCGGTGCGCACGGAGACGTCCACCAGCCCGGTGGTCGCCCCCGAGCAGACGTACTCGAAGTGCGGGGTGCCACCGCGGATCACGACGCCCAGGGCGACCAGCGCGTCGAACCGCGGTGCCAGCCGGGCGGCGGCGACCGGCAGTTCGAACGTGCCCGGGACCCGCACCTCGACGGCCTCGATCCCGGCCTCGGCGGCCGCCCGGCGGGCGCCGGCCAGCAGCCCGTCCATCACCTCGTCGTGCCATTGCGAGGCGATGACGGCGACGCGCAGCGACTCCGCGCGGGCCCCGGTCATGTCCAGTCCCTGCGGTGCTCCGTGTCCGCTCATGCCTGTCCTCCTGTGGTCATGGGTGTCGTCATCGGGGGTGTCGTGCTGCTGCGCTCCGGCACCAGGTCCCCGGCCAGCCGGTGGGCCATCCGGTCCCGCTTGGTCGCGAGGTAGTCGCGGTTGTGCTCGGTCACCGGTGCCGGGCTCGGCAGGATCTGCTCGACGTGGATGCCCGCGCGGGTCAACTGCTCCGCCTTGTCCGGGTTGTTCGTGACGAGCCGGATGCGGAACAGTCCCATCCGCCGCAGGATGGCCGCGGCCGAGCGGTAGCTGCGCGCGTCCGCCGGCAGGCCCAGGTGCTCGTTGGCGGTCACGGTGTCCATGCCGGCGTCCTGCAGGGCGTAGGTCATGATCTTGTTGGCCAGGCCGATCCCCCGGCCCTCATGGCCGCGCAGGTAGATGACCGTCCCGCCCTCGGCGGCGCTCTGGCGCAGCGCGTGCTCCAGCTGGGCGCCGCAGTCGCACCGCTCGGAGGCGAAGACGTCCCCCGTGAGGCACTCGGAGTGCAGGCGGACCAGCGGGGGCCGGCCGGAGGCGTCCATCATGTCCGGCACCGGGGCGCGCAGCACCATGTGCTCGGCGCCCGTCTCGTGGTCCGGGTGCACGGAGACCTGGAAGGTGCCGTAGCGGGTCGGCAGGCTGACCGTGGGCACCGCCATGGACCCGGGTCCCTCGAGGGCGGGGTCGACCCCCGTCTCCAGGTAGGCCACGAGGTCCTCGATCGACACGAGCGGCATGCCGTGGCGGTCGGCGAAGCGGCGCAGCTCGGGAAGGCGCATCATGGTGCCGTCGTCGTTGACCAGTTCGGCGATGGCGCCCACCGGGGCGCGCCCGGCCAGGCGGGAGAGTTCCACCGCGGCCTCGGTGTGGCCACGACGCTGCAGGACGCCGCCCTGGGCGGAGACCAGCGGGAAGAGGTGACCGGGCCGGCTGACCAGGTCCGCCGTGGACGCCGGGTCGGCCAGGACCTTCAGGGTGGTGGCGCGGTCGGCGGCGGAGATTCCCGTGGTGGTGCCGGCGATGGCGTCGCAACTGACGGTGTAGGCCGTGCCCTTGGGGTCCTCGTTGCGGTCCGTCATGGGCGGCAACTCCAGGCGGCGGGCGACGTCCGGGGGCATCGGAGCGCACAGGACACCGGAGGTGTACCGCACCGTCAGGGCGACGAGCTCGGGGGTCGCGGCATCGGCGGCGAAGACGATGTCACCCTCGTTCTCCCGGTCCTCGTCGTCGACCACGACGACGGCCCGTCCCGCCGCGATGGCGGCCACGGCGGCGCCGATCGGGTCCAGGTGGATCGCGCTCATGCCGTCACCTTCTCGGTCTCGAGGGCCCGGTCGTAGTCGTGGAGCCGGGCGGCGTACTTCGCCAGGACGTCGACCTCGAGGTTCACCCGGTCCCCCACCACACGGGTGCCGAGGGTCGTGGCGGCCAGGGTGGCCGGGATGACGCCGACCTCGAACCAGTCCTGCCCGGGGGCGGGGGCGCTGACCGCGCTCACGGTCAGGGAAACGCCGTCGACGGCGATGGAGCCCTTCTCGGCCACGTAGCGGCCCAGGCCGGCCGGCAGGGCGATGCGCACCTGCCGCCAGTCGCCATGCACCTCGATCCGGGCGATGGTGCCGGTGCCGTCGACGTGGCCCTGCACGACGTGGCCGTCCAGGCGCCCGTTCGCCGGGACGCAGCGCTCGAGGTTCACGTGGTCCCCGGGGGCCAGGCTGCCCACGGTGGTCCGGCGCAGGGTCTCGCCCATGACGTCGACGGTGACGGTACCCGCGGCGGCCCGGAGGTCCGTGGCCGTGAGGCAGGTCCCGTTGACGGCGATCGAGCCGCCGTCGTCCAGTCCCACGATGGACTGCGGGGCATGCAGGGTCAGCCGGGCGGCGTCCTGCTCCGGCAGGGGCTCCAGTGCGGAGACCGTGCCCAGTTCGGTGATGATTCCGGTGAACATGTTGCTTCCTTCAGGGGTGTTCAGGCTGAGAGATGGATCAGGACGTCCTGGCCGAGGCGGCTGAGCCCGCCGGTCTCGGCGTCGTCCAGGGTGAGGGTGCGGGACTGGCCCAGGGTGGTGTTCGCCGGCCAGTGCAGTCCGGAGGGGCCGTGCCCGATGACCAGCGGGGCCTGGTAGACGAACAGCTCGTCCACCAGGTCCGCCGCCAGCCACGCCGAGAGCACGGTGGGTCCGCCCTCGATGAGCAGGTGGCCGGGCGTGGTGCCCCCGTGGGGCCAGGGGCCGCCGCGCGCCTCGAGCGCGGCCAGCACCTCGGCGGGGTCGTGGCTGCGCACGTGCAGCCAGTCGCGGGGGACGTCGCGCAGGCCCTGCACCACCGGCACGGGCTGGACGGGGTGCTCCGTGCCGTCGTCCCGGCGAGCGGTCAGCCGGGGATCGTCCGCCAGGACGGTGCCCGTGCCGACCACGATCGCGTCGACCCGTGACCGGACCTCGTGGGCGTGGCGGCGTGACTGCTCACCGGTGATCCACTGGCTCGTCCCATCCGCCGCTGCCACCCGTCCGTCGAGGGACTGCGCCAGGTGCCCGGTGACGAAGGGGCGCCCGGCGTCCCGGGCATCGAGCCAGCGCCGGTTCAGCGAGAGCGCGGTCCCCGCGGCGGCGTCGGGGACCTGGGCGACGTCCACGCCGGCCAGGCGCAGCCGGGCCGCCCCGCCGCCGTCGGTCCCCGTGGGATCGGCGACGGCGTAGCGCACCGACCGGATGCCTGAGGCCAGGATGGCCTCGGTGCAGGGACCCGTGGAGCCGGTGTGGTCACAGGGCTCGAGGGTGACCCAGAGGGTGGCCCCGGCCGGATCGTGGCCTTCGGCGCGAAACTGCCTCAGGGCGTCCACCTCCGCGTGGTCCGTGCCGCGGCCGCGGTGGTGGCCGGTGGCCACCACGTCGTGCGCAACGGTGATCACGGCGCCGACCAGGGGGTTCGCGCCCCGCGGTCCGCGCAGCGCCACCTCGACGGCCAGCTCGAGGATGGCCTCCACGGCCACGGTGCCGGTCGCGCTCATGGCGTGTGCACCGGGGTCGGGACGGGGGCCTGCTCCGCCGGGTGGACCGTCGGGTCCGGGATGAGCGTCTCGATCCCG
This sequence comes from Citricoccus sp. WCRC_4, assembly GCA_026645375.1. Classification (GTDB taxonomy): domain Bacteria; phylum Actinomycetota; class Actinomycetes; order Actinomycetales; family Micrococcaceae; genus Citricoccus. The sequence goes on from JAPFFX010000216.1 coordinate 14,438, forward strand.
GGCTTCTCGTGTGCCTTGGCGTGGACCCAGACGAAGAACCCGACCAGGGTGAAGACGCCGTAGAACAGGTACATGAAGGCACTGGCGTAGTAGCCGGCGCTGAACAGCAGCGGGACGCCGACGACGTCGACGGCCACCCAGACCAGCCAGAACTCGACCCAGCCCCGGGCCATCCCGTAGGTCGCGATCAGCGAGCCGACGAAGGTCCAGGCGTCCGCCCACACGGGCTCGTAGGATCCCAGGGCGCTGAACACCGGGGTGAGCGCCACGGTGCCGATGACCATGGCGGCCACGATCCCGACGCGGGCTCTCCAGCCGGCCCACTGCGGCGAGATGGCCGTGTTGTCGGCGATACCCGGGCGACCGTCGCGCTCCGCCTTGGCCCTGCGCCACTGCTTCCAGCCGTAGACGGACACGGCGATGAACATGACCTGGCGTCCGGCCTGACCCAGCAGGTTCGCGGTGTCCGCCCCGCCGAACAGGCTGGAGAGGAACACGGTGAGCAGGATCAGGTTGCCGATGATGCCGACCGGCCACGCCCAGACCTTGCGGCGCATGCCGCCCAGGGCCGAGGCCAGTCCGAAGATGTTGCCGACCACTTCCCGTACCAGCAGTCCTCCGCCGGCGACGGGGATGTACCAGGTGAACAGGTCGACGAGCCACCGCATGATGTCCATGATTCTCCCTTCGGAACGCGGCGGCTCCGGGGAATCATGCTGCGAGTCCGCCCGTCGGAGTGGGTGCGGACCATGACGGATCCGACTCCACGCCGAACGGCGGGGCTGCACGTGCTTCTCCCATCCAGACTTTAACTGTCGGTACCGGAATTCCACCGGTTCAACCGTCCATCGGCACTGCGGATGCAGGCCGACTCGCGGGTCGCGGACTTTGACCGCCGGTTCGGATTCTCACCGACCCCGGAGCACGTTGGACCCCATTGTGCCACGTCTGCGCGCGCATCCCGTGAAGGCGACGTGTGCCACGTCTCAATGCGTCACAGGCAGCCCGTGGGCCCCGCGGTGGTCAGCCGAGGGCCGCGCGCCGCAGGGCGTCGATGGCGGCGGCCGGGTGCTCGGCGCCGTACACGGCGGAGCCGGCCACGAAGACGTCGGCCCCGGCCTCGGCCGCGCGCAGGATGGTGTCTGCGGTGATCCCCCCGTCGACCTGCAGCGCCACCGGCACGCCGGAACCGTCCAGGGCTTCGCGGGCGCGCCGGATCTTGGGCAGGACCTCGTCGAGGAAGGACTGCCCGCCGAAGCCCGGTTCCACGGTCATCAGCAGGAGCATGTCCAGGTCGCCGAGCATGTCCAGGTAGGGCTCGACGGCGGTCGAGGGCTTGAGCGCCATCCCCGCCCGGGCGCCGCGCTGGCGCAATTCACGCGCCAGGTGGATCGGTGCCACGGAGGCCTCGGCGTGGAAGGTCACGGACTCTGCCCCGGCCTCGGCGTAGCCCGGAGCCCACCGGTCGGCGTCCTCGATCATGAGATGGACGTCCAGGGGCAGGTCGGTCGCGTCGCGGATGGCCTGCACCACCGGCAGTCCGAAGGTCAGGTTCGGCACGAAGTGGTTGTCCATGACGTCCACGTGCACGGCGTCCGCGCCGCTGATCCGCTGCAGTTCCTCGGCGAGCCGGGCGAAGTCCGCGGACAGGATCGACGGGTGGATGTGGATCCCCCGGGTGTGCTCGGCATGGTGCGGCATGGCGTGGGTCATCGCGAGGCTCCCTTGCGGAACAGGGCCATGAACATGGCATCGGTGGAGTGCAGGTGGGGCCAGAGCTGGGCGGTGCCCGGCGCGCCGGCGGTCCCCGCACCGGAGACGTCTCCGGTGGCCACCGCCTCGAGGGCGCCCACCGTGTCCAGCAGTTCCAGGTCCGGGTGCCGCTTGAGCACGTCCTGGACCTGAAACACGGTCTCGGCCGGATGCGGGGAACAGGTCACGTAGCCGAGGAGGCCGCCGGACGCCAGCGCGGTGACGGCGGAGTCGAGCAGCTGGCGCTGGAGTTCGGTGAGCGGTCCCAGGTCGGACGGCTGGCGCCGCCATCGCGACTCGGGCCTGCGGCGCAGGGACCCCAGTCCGGTGCAGGGCGCGTCGACCAGGACGCGGTCGAAGGGCTGACGCTGACCGGACCCGACCTCGCGGCCCACGTCCCGTCCGTCACCGCAGCGGACCGTCCACGCCGTCTGCGGCACCGCGGACAGGGCCTGCTCCACGAGCGTCGCGCGGTGTTCGGCGACCTCGTTGGCCAGCAGGGTGGCTCCACGCTGGTGGGCCAGCGCGGCCAGCAGGGCCGCCTTGCCCCCGGGGCCCGCGCACAGGTCGAGCCAGCGCTCCCCCGTGGCCGTCGTCGGCTCCACCCCGGCCAGGGCGCGAGCGGTCAGCTGCGAACCGACGTCCTGCACGCGGACCGTGCCCTCGCGCACCCCCGGCAGCCGGCCGGCGTCGCCGCCCTGGTAGAGCGCCGAGTCCGGGGCGAGGGGGCCGGGTTCGGCGCCGGCCCCGAGGACCGGTGCCAGGTCACCGAGCCCGGGAAGGGCCACCAGGTTCACCACGGGGGCGGCGTTGTCCGCCTCGAGGAGGGCGTTCAGCTCACTCGTGGGACGGCCGTGATTGGCCAGCGACTGGCGCAGCGCCCGGACGATCCATCGCGGGTGTGAATAGCGGACGGCCAGGGCGTCGTCGCCGCCGGAGGCCGGTGCCAGCTGCTCCAGCCAGGCCTCGCGGTCCTGGGCACTGACCTTGCGCAGCACGGCGTTGACCAGGCCCGAGGGCCCGGCGCCGACCTGGTCCCGGACGAGGGCCACGGTGGAGTCCAGGGCGGCATGCGCGGGTACCCGCATGCCGAGCAGCTGGTGGGCCCCGAGCCGCAGCGCATCGAGCACGGGACGGTCGAGCTGGTCCAGGGACCGGTCGACGCAGGTGCCCAGGACGGCGTCGTAGAACCCCTGGCCCCGCAGGGCCCCGTAGGTCAGTTCGGTGGCGAACCCGGCGTCCCGGCGGTCGAGGCGGTGCGCGGCGATCCGGGACGGCAGGACGAGGTTGGCGTAGGCGTCGTCGCGGCTGACCGCGGTCAGGGTCTCGAAGGCCGCAAGCCGGGACGGGTCCGCCGAGCGCCGACGCTGGGAGGGCGCCGTGGCGGAGTACTTCCGCGGCCCGCCCGAGGTGCCGCGGTTGCGCGTCCGGCCCCGCTCGTCGCGGCGCCCGTTGCCCCGTTCGCTGCCTCCCCGGCCGGGACGTCCCCGGTTGTCCCGCTCACTCACCGTGCCTCCTCCGACCCGGTGAGGAACCGGGCTCCCTCGGGCAGTCCGCGGGCCCAGTCGGCCGCGGGCATGACCTTCTTCCCGGCCGGCTGGACACTCTCCAGGCGGATGGTGCCATCGGCGCACTGGAGGTGGACGGCCGTCCGGCCCACCACCAGGTCGCCGGCCCTGCGCGGGGCCGTCGGGGCGTCCTCGTCCGGGGCGCCCTCGTCCGGGGTGGACACCGGTTCGGGTCGTGCACCGATGAGCTTGATCCGCACCGGGCCGTCGGCGGGTGCCGAGCCGGCCAGGAGGGTCCAGGCGCCCGGTTCCGGCGTGGTGCCGTTGATGCGGGCGGCCACCGCCGCGGCGGGCCGGCCGGCATCGACGTGACCGTCCTGCTGCCCCAGCTTCGGCGCCAGGCTCGGCTCCCCGGACTGGGGCTCGGCCCGGGCCGTACCGTCCTGGATCCCGGCGAGGGTCTGGGCCAGCAGCCGGGCGCCGGTCACCGCGAGGTCGGCCAGCACCTCGCCGGCGGTCTCCCCCGGCTCCAGGTCCCGGGTCAGTCGCGAGAAGACCGGACCGGTGTCCAGGCCCTCCTCGAGCTGGAACACGCAGGCTCCGGTCACGGCCTCCTGGGCGATGATGGCGTGCTGCACCGGAGCCGCCCCCCGGTATGCGGGCAGCAACGAGAAGTGCAGGTTCACCCAGCCGTGCCGCGGCAGGGACAGTCCCGCCGCCGGCACGAGGGCGCCGTAGGCCACGACGGCGGCCGCGTCCAGGTCCAGTGCGGCGATCCGGTCAAGGGTCTCCCGTCCGGCCTCCCCGGTGAGCCGGGAGGCGTGGAGGACCGGGATCCCGAGCTCGGCGGCCCGCGCCGCGACGGGCGACGGCGTCAGGATCCGCTTGCGCCCCACGGGGGCATCCGGCCGGGTGAGCACGGCCACCACCGAGAACCCCGCCTCGACCAGGGCCTCCAGGGAGGGCACGGCCGTCTGCGGGGTCCCCGCGAACAGGACGCGGAAGTCAGCGCGGCCGGCGCTCACCGGGCACCCCCGAAGCTCGAGTTCACGGACTTCGCGCGGTCGGACTGCGTGGTCCCCGACAGCTGCCCATAGCCGCGGTCACGCAGCTTCCGCCGCGAGTCCTTCCGGTCCTCCCCCGTCAGCCGGTCGATGTAGAGCTTCCCGTCCAGGTGGTCGACCTCGTGCTGGAAGCACCGGGCGAGCAGGCCCTCACCGCGGTACTCCACCGGCTGGCCGTCGGCATCGACGCCGGACACGACGGCCGTGACGTACCGCTCCGGGTTGTAGTGCAGCCCAGGGACGGACAGGCATCCCTCCCCCGGCTCGGTGACCAGTTCGCCGGAGGTCCGCAGTACCGGGTCGATCACGTGTCCGCGCTGGCCCTCGACGTCGAAGGTGAAGATGCGCAGCTCCACGCCGACCTGCGGGGCGGCCAGGCCGACGCCGCCGACGTCGTCCATGGTCTCGAACATGTCCTGCACGAGTCGGTGCAGGTCGGTCCGGTCCGGCCCGACGGCGGCCGCCGGCGTACGCAGGACAGGGTCGGGGAAGGTGCGGATGGGGAGGACGCTCACGCGCCCACCTTAGTCGCGTCCGCCGCCTGGCCGGCGGCCGGGGCCTGTTCGGGCGCCGGGGGTGGGCCGATGGGCCGCAGTGCCGGGCCGGCGCTGTCGGCGACCTGGGAGTAGCCCCAGACCTGGCGCAGGGCCCAGAACTTCCGCCAGTGCGCCGGAAGCACCTGGGGGTTGGCCTGGTGGGCGACGACCTCGGTCTGGCCCAGGGCGACCCCGAGCAGGACCGGCGCGTCCCCGTAGCGCCAGGGCTCCCACGTGCCGGTCGCCGGATCGATGAGGGACTCCTCGGCCCGCAGCCCGGCCACCAGCTGCATGACGACCTTGGCGTCCAGCGGCTTCACCCGTCCGTCACGCGTGGTGCCCTTGGTCTTGTAGTCGATGATGCAGGTCCGTCCGCCGATGGTGGCGACGAGGTCCAGGGTCCCGGCGTAGCCCACGGTCGCGTTCCAGACGGTCAGCTCGGTGGCCAGGGGGCGGACGTCGTAGAGCTCCCACCACTCGTCGAAGCGGTCCGCATAGGCGCCCTCCCCGTGTTCGGCCAGCACGGCTCGGACCTCGGCCGTCCGGTGGGGCCTGCCCAGCGCCCGCAGGCCGACCTGTTCGGCGTAGTCGTGCACGCGGTCCCCGCGGGCGGCCGCCTCATCCCGGTAGCGTTCGGCCGCGCTGGAGGCCTGCCGCGCCACCGACTTCAGCTGGGGCCGGGAACCGACGACCTGGGGCAGGCGCGGATCCTCGATGACGGCGGTGGCGGCCATGTGGCCCGCCCAGCCGCTCAGGTCGGCGGCCTGCTGCCCGATCACCGTGGTGATGGAGGGGACCTCCGGCACGCCGTCCAGGCTGCGGGCGTACATGCGGCCGTATTCGGTCTGGTGGGCGAGGCGGGGCTGCGTCATGGTCATCCATTCTCCCACCCGTCCGGACACGCTAAGGCCGGCGCCAGAACTGCGGTGGACACGCGGGTCATCGGGCCGATTGGACGATCGGCCCGAACGTGCAGTAGAGTCATCTCTCGTTGGAAATCACGGTGACTGGTTCTTCCGGTCACCAGTTTTCTGTGCGGATGTAGCTCAGTTGGCTAGAGCGCCACCTTGCCAAGGTGGAGGTCGCGAGTTCGAATCTCGTCATCCGCTCGCAAGTCTCCCAACCCTGGTGGGGTGGCCGAGAGGCGAGGCAACGGCCTGCAAAGCCGTGTACGCGGGTTCGAATCCCGTCCCCACCTCGCATCGGTCGCCATCCGGTAGGATGGGGACCTGCAGCTGAAGGATTCCGGGTCACCGGAAACCCCAGCGCGATTAGCGCAGCGGTAGCGCGCTTCCCTGACACGGAAGAGGTCACTGGTTCGATCCCAGTATCGCGCACGGACGGCACGACCCCACGGGGCCGGCCGGCCACGCGGATGTAGCTCAGTTGGCTAGAGCGCCACCATGCCAAGGTGGAGGTCGCGAGTTCGAATCTCGTCATCCGCTCCCTCGAGAGAGGCCCTCCCGATCGGGAGGGCCTTTCTGCTGTCCGGCGAGGGCGGCCGGGCCGCCCCGGCGGCCTGCCGACCCCCGGGGGGCTACAGCCCCGTCTCCCCCATCTGTCCCTCACGGACCAGTGCGGTCATGCGGGACACCGTGCGGAAGTACTTCTTCAGGTAGCCACCGTTCATCATCTCCTCGGTGAACAACCGGTCGAACGGCACCCCGGAGGCGATGACCGGCACGTCCTTGTCGTAGAGGCGGTCGGCCAGCACCACGAAGCGCAGGGCCATCGCCTGTTCCGTGATGGTCTCCACCCCGTGCAGCACCATCACGTCGACGTCCTCCACCAGCGCGCGATACCGGCTCGGGTGCACCCTGGAGAGGTTGGCGGTGAGTGCGGAGAAATCGTCCTGGGACACGACCCTGGCCTCCGGGAACTGCTCCCGGACGGTCTCCAGCAGCGCGTCGTCGGCCAGCGGCTCGGGCGCCGCGGCCAGCCCGCGGTGGCGGTAGTCCTCGCCGTCGATGCGGATCACGTCGAACTGCTCGGCCAGGACCTGGATCTCGCGCTTGAAGTCCTGCGCGGCGAAGCGGCCCTCGCCCAGCGATCCGGGCAGGGTGTTGGAGGTCGCCACGAGCCGTACGCCCGCGTCGGCCAGCTCCCGCATCAGCCGGGACATCAGGACGGTGTCGCCCGGGTCGTCGAGCTCGAACTCATCGATGCAGACCAGGGTGTACTCCTTGAGCACGTCCACGGTCTTGCGGAAGGACAGGGCGCCCACCAGGTTGGTGTACTCGACGAACGTGCCGAACGCCTTCCGCCCAGGGGCCGCGTGCCACAGCGAGGCCAGCAGGTGGGTCTTGCCGACGCCGAAGCCGCCGTCGAGGTAGATGCCGGTGGCCGACGCCGCGCCGTTGCCTCCGCGCCCGCCCCGGCCGTTCCCCGAGCGCCTGTCGCGGCCCTTGAACAGGCCCAGGAATCCGCCGCCACCGGACTCGGCGCCACCGCCGCGGCCGTTGATGGACGCCGCGAAGTCCCGCAACCGCTGCACGGCCTCGGCCTGCGAGGGGTGCGTCGGGTCGGGGATGTAGGTGTCGAAGGAGACCTCGCCGAAGCGGTAGGACGGGTGGAATCCGGCCAGTAGGTCCTCTGCGGACACCTGCGGGGTGCGGTCGGCGAGGTGAACGATCTCGGCCACGAGCGGCTCCGTCCTGGCGGTGTAGAGAGGCATGAGGGGGGTGAGGACAGGGCAACTCTACCGGTGCGCGCCTGCCGCTCCGGGCCACGCCTCCGGACCTCGACCGCCTACCGGCGCCACGCCCAATTACAACGCGATATTGTGGCGTAATGTGAACACCGATGGCCGCCCACCGGCGACCGGCGTCCCCCACCGATAGGGTGGACACGGACCGTGACGGCCACAGCCCCGCAGCACCTTCCCGCGGGGACCCGCGAAGCGAAAGGCACTGCCGAGGATGACGACCACCGCAGACACCGCAGGCGTTGACGAGTTCAGCGGATACGCGCACCCCGACAAGCTCGTGTCCACCCAGTGGGTCGCCGATCACCTCCAGGACGAGGACGTCGTGGTCCTGGAGTCCAACGAGGACACGCTGCTCTACAGCACGGGACACATCCCCGGGGCCGTGAAGATCGACTGGCACACCGAACTCAACGACCCGGTGACGCGCGACTTCATCGGCCCGGAGGAGTTCGCCCGCGTGGTCGGGTCCAAGGGGATCACCCGGGACACCACCGTGGTGTTCTACGGGGACAAGTCCAACTGGTGGGCGGCCTACGCGCTGTGGGTGTTCACCCTCTACGGTCACCCGGACACCCGCCTGATGAACGGCGGCCGGGACAAGTGGATCGCCGAGGGCCGCGAGACCACCCGGGACGTCCCGCAGGTCTCGCCGGCCGAGTACCCGGTCACCGAGCGCGACGACACCACCGAGCGGGCCTCCCGGGACGACGTCATGGGCCACTTCGGCAAGCCCCTGATCGACGTCCGTTCCCCGCTGGAGTACACCGGCGAGACCACCCACATGGAGGGCTACCCCCAGGAGGGGACCCTGCGCGGCGGACACATCCCCACCGCGGCGTCCGTGCCGTGGGCGAAGGCCGCCAACGAGGACGGGACCTTCAAGTCCCGCGAGGAGCTCGAGCAGATCTACACGGTGGACGCCGGCCTCGGCGAGTCCGACGACGTGGTGGCGTACTGCCGCATCGGCGAGCGGTCCTCGCACACCTGGTTCGTGCTGCGGCACCTGCTCGGCTACGAGAGGGTCCGCAACTACGACGGCTCCTGGACCGAGTGGGGCAACTCCGTGCGCCTGCCCATCGCGGTCGGCGAGGACCGTGGCGAGCTGCCGCGATGACCACCACGGCACTCCCCGAGACGCTGAGGGGGATCATCGAGGACTTCCAGTCGGTGCCGGACCCGGAGAAGCTGGAGCTGCTGCTCGAGTTCTCCGATGAACTCCCCGCGCTGCCGGAACGCTATGCCGGGCACGAGGACGAGATGGAACAGGTCATCGAGTGCCAGTCCCCCCTGTTCCTCGCCGTCGAGCTCCATGATGCGCAGGACCGGGACCCGCGGTCCCCGGGTGCCGGTCCGGCCTCGCCGGACTCGATCGTGCGCCTGTTCATCTCCGCCCCCCCGGAGGCGCCGACCTCCCGCGGCTTCGCCTCGGTGCTCGCCCAGGGACTCGACGGACTGTCCGCCGAGACCATCCTGGCCGTCCCGGAAGACCTCTCCTCCCGGTTGGGCCTGCAGAAGGCCCTGACCCCGCTGCGGCTGCGCGGCATGTCCGCCATGCTGGGCCGGATCAAGCGCAACATCGCCGACCAGCTCGCCGGCCAGCCCGCGGGGTGACCGGCCGGCCCCGGTCGGCGGCGACGCCGGCCCTGCGCGTCCTGGAGCGGGCCGGCGTCGACCACGAGGTGATCGGCTTCGACTCCGCGGCCTCGCCGCCGTCGGGGTACGGAACCGAGGCCGCCGAGGTGCTGGGGCTCGAGCCCGCCGAGGTGTTCAAGACACTGATGGTCCAGCTCCCGGACGGTACGCTCGCGGCCGCCGTCGTTCCCGTCTCCGGCACCCTGGACCTGCGCGCCGCCGCCGCCGCGCTGGGGGTGAAGAAGGTGGCGCTGGCCGATCCGGCCGTCGCAGAACGCCGCACCGGCTACGTGGTGGGCGGCATCTCCCCGGTGGGCCAGAGGCACCCGGTCCCGACCGTCGTCGACGCCTCAGCCCTCGACCTGCCCCGGATCCACGTCTCCGCCGGACAGCGGGGCCTGGAGGTGAGGCTCGCGCCGGAGGACCTGGTGGCGGTGACGTCGGCCGCGGTGGCGAGGATCGCGGCGTCCCGCTGAGGCCCCGCGCGAGGACGTTCAGTCCAGGGCGGAGGCACCGCCGGTGGTCGCCGTCAGCGCCTCGGCGATCGCGTTCTCGGTGGCCCGGAGCACCTCGGACACGGAATTCGTGGTGCCGGGGCTGCCCACCGGCGTGAGTGCGGCGGCCCGGATGTGTTCCTTGTCCGAGTCGGGGAACAGCCGGTGCAGCAGCCGGGTGCTGCGCATCAGGGAGATCAGCGGCCAGGTGACGTCGTCGGCGGGCTGCGCCCCCCGCAGGACCGATCGGAGGGTGTTCTTGAGCTCCTTCTCGAAGTGCTGGTCCCTCTCCATGTAGCGGGTGCGGTGGAAGACCCACAGCACGATGCTCTCGTCCTCCTCCAGGATCCCGCGCTTGACCAGCGAGGCGGCCACGGCGTCCCGCAGTGACTGGCGGGAGAAGCGGTTGATCCACTGCTCGGCATCGCGGTGCCGGGTGAAGGCCCGGATGATGTCCCAGACCTGTTCGAGGGGCCACTCCAGGTGCGTGGTGTGCGCCCACGCCGGGGGGTTGGGGTCGACGGTGAAGACCTGTTCCGGACGGTCGATGCTCTGCACGGTCGTCTGGGTGACCTTGAGGCGACCGCGGCGGGCCAGGTCGGCCAGTGCAGCACCGGCCAGTCCGAGGCCGACGGTCGGGCCGTCCAGCAGCAGCCGGCCCTTCTCGTCATCGAGGCACAGCAGCAGGAAGTACTCGGGGAGGTTCAGGGGACGCTCGGTGAGAGGTTCGTTGGTGTCCTTGATGGCCTCATTCATGCCCCCATTGTGCCGCACGGTCCGAGGCGCTATGTCCCCTTGCCTGGCGGTAGACCGTGGCCACCCGCTGTCCGACCGTGACGGCCGAGGCCAGGGCGAGCAGGATGAGCGCCCCGGTCAGGACCCAGGGGTCCAGCCCGAGGCCTGTCAGCCCCGCGAAGACCAGGGTGACGACGAGGCGCTCGGCGCGTTCGGCGATCCCCGTGTTCGCGTCGAAGCCCAGAGATTCGGCCTTGGCCCGGACGTAGGAGACCAGCTGGCCGAGGATCAGGCACGCCGCCGCCGCGATGCCGGCGGTCGCGAGGTCACCGGGGCCGAAGAACCAGAGCATCAGGCCCAGGAACACCGCTGCGTCCTGCATGCGGTCCAGCGTGGAGTCGAGGAAGCTTCCCCAGGCACCCGGGCTTCCGGCCAGTCGGGCCATCACGCCGTCCAGGACGTCCGAGAAGATGAACAGGGTGATGACGACCGTGCCCCAGAACAGCTCGCCGACGGGGAACAGCACCAGGGCACCGAGGACCACGCCCAGGGTGCCCACGATCGTGACGGCATCCGCCGTGACCCCACGGTCCAGCAGGAACCTCGCCAGTGGCGAGAGGATCCGCGTGAACAGCGTCCTGGCGTGCCGGTTCAGCATCAGGTACCGGACCCTCCGGCGGTCGCCGCCTGCCGCGCGTCGAAGGCGGCCTCGGCATCCGCCCAGGCCTCGGCCACGACGTTCCGCACGGTGTCCAGGGTGATGGTGATGTTCTTCGTCTGGGCGATGATCGGCAGGAAATTGCCGTCGCCACCCCACCGGGGCACCACGTGCTGGTGCAGGTGCGCCGCGATGCCCGCCCCGCCGGCCTTGCCCTGGTTCATGCCCAGGTTGAACCCGGTGGCGCCGGAGGTCTTCCGCAGGGCGGTCATGGCGATCTGCGCCAGCCGGGCCAGCTCCGCCGTCTCCTCCACGGTCAGGTCGGTGTAGTCCGGCACGTGGCGGTAGGGGCAGATCAGCAGGTGCCCGGCGTTGTAGGGGTACAGGTTGCACAGCACGTAGGCCGTGGCCCCGCGCGCGACGATGAGGGACTCCTCGTCCGAACGCGTCGGCGCCGCGCAGAACGGGCACGTCGACTCGTCCCGGACCTGGTCCTGTCCCCCGCTGACATAGGCCAGACGGTGCGGGTTCCACAGTCGCTGGAAGCCGTCCGGCGTCCCGGCGAGCTGGAAGTCGTCGGTGAGCGGGCCGCCGTCGGGCCCGGCCTCCCGCTCGGGCGCCGGCTCTCCACGCTGCCCCGGCTGGGACGTCACTGGATCTCCCGGTTCCTCACGGCGCTCACGATGCGCTCGACGGCCTCGTCCACGGGCACGCCGTTGTCCTGGCTGCCGTCCCGGAAGCGGAAGGACACGGCGCCGGCCTCCGCGTCCTCGCCACCGGCGATGAGCACGAAGGGCACCTTCTCCTTGGAGGCGGTGCGGATCTTCTTCGGGAACCGGTCCGAGCCGTCGTCGAGCCGGGCGCGGACGCCCTGGGCCCTGAGCTTGGCGACGACCTCCGCCAGGTAGTCGTTGAAGGCCTCGGCCACGGGAATGGCGACGACCTGTTCCGGGGCCAGCCAGGCCGGGAAGGCGCCGGCGTAGTGCTCGGTGAGCACGCCGAGGAAGCGCTCGATGGAACCGAACAGCGCGCGGTGGATCATCACCGGGCGCTGGCGGGTGCCGTCGGCGGCCTGGTACTCGAGGTCGAAGCGCTCGGGCAGGTTGAAGTCGAGCTGGATCGTGGACATCTGCCAGGTGCGTCCGATCGCGTCCTTGGCCTGGACCGAGATCTTCGGACCGTAGAAGGCCGCGCCACCCGGATCCGGCACGAGGTCCAGTCCGGAGGCGGTGGCGACCTCCTCGAGAGTGCGGGTGGCCTCCTCCCAGGCCTCGTCGTCGCCGACGAACTTCTCCGGGTCCTTGGTGGACAGTTCCAGGTAGAAGTCGTTCAGGCCGTAGTCCTTGAGCAGGTCCAGCACGAAGGTGAGCGTGGTGGCCAGCTCCTCCTTCATCTGCTCCCGGGTGCAGTAGATGTGGGCGTCGTCCTGCGTCATGCCACGCACGCGGGTCAGGCCGTGCACCACGCCGGACTTCTCGTACCGGTAGACCGCGCCGAACTCGAACATCCGCAGGGGCAGCTCACGGTAGGAGCGGCCGCGCGAGGCGAAGATCAGGTTGTGCATCGGGCAGTTCATCGGCTTGAGGTAGTAGTTCTGCCCCTGCTTGGTGATCTCACCGGTGACCGGGTCACGCTGTTCGTCGATGTGCATGGGCGGGAACATGCCGTCCGCGTACCAGTCCAGGTGCCCGGAGACCTCGTAGAGGTGCTGCTTGGTGATGTGCGGGGTGTAGACGAACTCGTAACCGGCCTCCGTGTGCCGGCGGCGTGAGTAGTCCTCCATCTCCTTGCGGATGATGCCGCCGCGGGGGTGGAAGACGGGCAGGCCGGAGCCGAGCTCGTCCGGGAACGAGAACAGGTCCATCTCGGCGCCCAGCTTGCGGTGGTCACGCCGCTCGGCCTCCGCCAGGCGCTCCTGGTAGGCCTTGAGGTCGTCCTTGGTGGGCCAGGCCGTTCCGTAGATCCGCTGCAGTTGCTTGTTCTTCTCGTTGCCGAGCCAGTAGGCCGCTGCAGAACGGGTCAGGGCGAAGGCATTGGAGATCAGCTTGGTGTTGGGCAGGTGCGGGCCACGGCAGAGATCGCACCACACGGTGTCGCCGGACTTGCGGTCCACGTTGTCGTAGATGGTGATCTCGCCGGCGCCGACCTCGATGTTGGCCCCCTCGCCGACGGCGTCCGCCTGGTCCTGCTTGCCGAGCAGTTCCAGCTTGTAGGGTTCGTCGGCCATGGCCTCGCGGGCCTCGTCCTCGTCCACCACGCGGCGGGCGAAGGACTGGTTCGAGTTGATGATCTTCTGCATCAGCTTCTCGATGGCCTTGAGGTCCTCGGGGGTGAACGGATCCTCAACGTCGAAGTCGAAGTAGAAGCCGTCCGTGATGTACGGGCCGATGCCCAGCTTGGCGCCCGGACGCAGCTGCTGCACGGCCTGGGCCATCACGTGGGCGGTGGAGTGGCGCAGGACGTTCAGGCCGTCCTGTTCGGCGATGTCGACACCGACGACGTCGGCCCCGGCCGGGATCTGGCGGCTCAGGTCCTGCAGCTCACCGTTCACCCGCATCACGACGGTGGTCTTCTCGTCGGCGAACAGCTCCGTGCCGGTGGATCCCAGGGTCACCTCCCGCTGTTCCGCGTTGACGGTGATGGTGATCTGCTCGCTCTGCGGCGCCTCGGACACGGGCCATTCCTCCTTGGTTGGGGCTTCACAGCTGGTGGCATACGGGGGCCACCGCCAGCCACGGGCCATTCTAGGGCAGGGCCGCAGGTCGGGCGGCCAGTGCCAGCACCGCAGCCAGCACGGCTCCACCCCAGGCGAGGGGCACACGCCACCTGGCACCCCGGGTCGGCCCGGGGTCGGGGACAGCCACGGCGCCTGAATCGGGAGCCGGAGCAGTGGCCGCCTGGTCGTCCGCGAGCGCCTGGTCGTTCGCGAGCGGGCCCTCTGTACTCATCCCACCCTCTTCTGGACGCCCGGTGAACGTCACCACGGATTCCCTCCGCCGGGAGTGGTCCCCTCAACGGTCTTCCTCCGCCAGTGCAGACGCATCATGGGTCTATTGATAGCGGAGTGCCGTGCAGCGTGACGGGCCTCGACGTCAGGCAGGGATCCCGAGCAGGCCCTAGGCAGCCGCCTCGGGACGCCAGTAGGTGTTGCGGCGGGGGCGCTGGCGAGGATCTCGGTACGCGGCAGGAATGAACCATGGAACGCCATGGCGCATCGAGATCGTCCACGCCCCCGCGTGGACCGCGTGATGATGGTGCGAGCACAGCAGCACACCGTTGTCGACGGAGGTGGGTCCGCCGTGTTCCCAGTGCTCGATGTGGTGGGCCTCGCACCACGGCGCCGGAATGGTGCAGCCCGGCGCGGTGCAGCCACCGTCCCGAGCCGTGATCGCACGGCGAAGCTTCCTCGTGAACAGTCTCCGGGACCGGCCGAGGTCGAGAACCTCACCCTCACCTCCCAGGACGACGGGGATCAGTTCAGCGTCGCACGCCCAGGCGCGAATGGTGGTGGGGCTGATCTCTCCGGCATATGACGCCGAACTGAACCGGTGGCCCCGGCCGG
>JAPFFX010000144.1 GCA_026645375.1 Citricoccus sp. WCRC_4
TCACTCCCGGAAACGAAAGGTCGATAGATGACGTGGAGTCGCGTTGTCGGACCATTCCAGGTCATCTATCGACCGCTGGATTCAGGTGGGGGTCAGTCCTCGATGAGGTCCCGGACCTGGACCACCTGGTCGCGGCCGGGTCCCACGCCGATCGCGGAGATCCGGGTGCCGGACATCTTCTCCAGGGCCAGGACGTAATCGCGCGCGTTGGCCGGCAGGTCGTCCATCGTGCGGGCGCCGGAGATGTCCTCGGTCCAGCCGTCGAAGTACTCGTAGACGGGCTGGGCGTGGTGGAACTCGGTCTGGGTCATCGGCATGTCGTCGTGCCGCACCCCGTCCACCTCATAGGCCACGCACACCGGGATCCGCTCGATGCCGGTGAGCACGTCCAGCTTGGTCACGAAGTAGTCGGTGAAGCCGTTGATGCGGGTGGCGTGGCGGGCCATGACGGCGTCATACCAGCCGGTGCGGCGCGGCCGGCCGGTGTTCACGCCGAACTCACCGCCCACGGTGCGCAGCCGGGTGCCCATGCCGTCCTCGTCGAACAGCTCGGTGGGGAACGGCCCGGAGCCCACGCGGGTGGTGTAGGCCTTGACGATCCCGATGGTGCGGGTGAACCGCGTGGGGCCGATGCCGGCGCCCACGGAGGCCCCGCCCGCCGTCGGGTTGGAGCTGGTGACGAACGGGTAGGTGCCGTGGTCCACGTCCAGGTAGGTGGCCTGGCCGCCCTCCATCAGCACGACCTTGCCCTCGTCCAGGGCGTCGTTGAGCAGGATCGTGGAGTCCACGACCATCGGGCGCAACCGCTCGGCGAAGGACAGGAAGTACTCGGCGATCTCGTCCACCGTGATGGCCCGGCGGTTGTAGAGCTTGACCAGCAGCTCGTTCTTCTGGCGCAGGGCGCCCTCGATCTTCTGCCGCAGGATCGACTCGTCGAACACGTCCTGGACGCGGATGCCCAGGCGGCCGACCTTGTCCATGTAGGTGGGGCCGATGCCGCGGCCGGTGGTGCCGATGGCACGCTTGCCGAGGAAGCGCTCCGTGACCTTGTCCATGGTCTGGTGGTACGGGGCCACCAGGTGGGCGTTGGCGGAGATGCGCAGGTGGTCACAGCGCTGGCCGCGGGACTCGAGGCCGTCGATCTCCTCGAACAGTGCCTCGAGGTTCACCACCACGCCGTTGCCGATCACGGGCACGGCGTTCGGGGACAGGATGCCGGCCGGCAGCAGCTTCAGCTCGAACTTCTCGCCGCCCACGACCACGGTGTGCCCGGCGTTGTTGCCGCCGTTGGGCTTGACCACGTAGTCGACCCGGCCGCCGAGCAGATCGGTGGCCTTGCCCTTGCCTTCGTCGCCCCACTGGGCGCCGACGATCGCGATTGCTGGCATGAGTGCATCTCTCCTGAGCAGGCCGGAGGGATGTTCCCGCCCGGCCCTCGACATGGAAAACGCCCCCGGCGAGCGGTCCGACGGGATCATCCCGGGACTCGACCGTGTGGTACATCACCTGAGGGCCTTACATCGAGAGTTTACCAGCCACCGCCGGGGGCCTTCCCGACGACGGCCACGCACCGTCACGCTGCGCGACGCCGTGGGACTGCCGTCGGACTAGGGGGCCTTCTCCGCGTAGGCGCGGAATTCCTCCAGCTGGGCCGCCTCGGCGTCGGCGAGCGCGGTGGCCAGGTCCACGGCCTCGTCGTGCAGGTCCTGGACGGAGCGGACCGCCACCCGCAGCTGCACCCGCGTCCAGTCGCCGTCCGGCAGCAACAGGTAGCCGTACTCCACGCGCAGGTCCGAGTCGTCCGTGCCGTTGACCATGGTCAGGCCGTGACCGGGGTCGAACGTGGACAGGGTGTACTGGCGTTCGTGCCCGCCGGCCACATAGGTGAGTTCCTGGCCCGGGCCCACCGGCCCGTTGACGTGCATCTCGTCCACTCCGGGCAGCCAGGCGGGCGCGGCCGCCCAGTCCGTGAGCAGCTCCCAGACCCGCCCGGTGGGCAGGTGGACCACGATCTCGTCCTCGAGTGCGCTGAACGTCTCCATCCCTGAATCCTGACGGGCGGCACCGGGTGACGGAAGGGTGCATGGGCGGGCGACCCTGCCTGGCCGGGGAGGCACGGATTGACCGGCGCATGGTCCCTCCATACCGTGAGAGGCGTCACGCTCGAGGCTGCAGGGCCCCCTGCACGCCTCACCTGCCCGCCGCCGGGATACGGCGGCAGATGAGGAGACCGCACCATGTCCAGCGCGCCCGGTAGCACCGAGACCCGCCCCCGCAAGGAGGGCACGCCCCTGTCCCGGGCCATGCGCCCCATCAACAACGTGGTGGAGCGGTTCATCCCCTCCGCACTCGTGTTCTCGATCGCCCTGACGTTCATCGTCGCGATCCTGGCCCTGATCCTCACCGACACCGGGCCGGCCGACCTGATCCTGTACTGGGGCGACGGCCTGGCCGGGCTGCTGTCCTTCATCACGCAGATGGCACTGATCCTGCTGCTCGGGCACATCCTGGCCAACACGGGACCGGTCCGCCGGCTGCTCGCCTTCCTGGGCAGCATCCCGAGCTCGCCGTTGATGGCGTACGTCTTCGTGTTCGTGGTGGCCGCCATCGCCAGCCTCATCACGTGGGGCCTGGGGCTGGTGGTCGGCGGGCTGCTCGCCCGTGAGGTCGCCTACCAGGGCCGCGAGCGCGGGATGAAGCTGCACTTCCCCATGCTGGTGGCCTCGGGCTTCGCCGGGTTCGTGGTCTGGCACATGGGCTACTCGGCGTCCGGCCCCCTGACGGCCGCGACGGAGGACTCGTTCCTCATCGAACCGCTGGGTGGAGAGCCGCTGCCGATCACCGAGACCGTCTTCTCCTCGTGGAACATGATCGCCGCCGTCGCGACCATCCTGGTGGTGAGCCTGGCCCTGTTCCTGGTGGCGCCGCGCGCCGGGGACAGGATCAAGGAGCTGGAGATCGACGCCCGCGAGAAGGCCGACGACGGCCAGGAGGAGATCGTCACCCCGGCCGACCGGTTGGACGCCAGCCGCGTGGTGACCCTGCTCCTGGGACTGATGCTCACGGCCTACCTGGTCCTGCACTTCGCCCAGGGCGGCACGCTGACCCTGGACACCGTGAACTGGTCCTTCCTGGCGCTGATCCTGCTCCTGGTGCGGAACCCCTTCGAGCTGATCGCCCTGACGAAGAACGCCGCCTCCAACGTGGGCGAGATCCTGCTGCAGTTCCCCCTCTACGCGGGCATCCTGGGCCTGATGACCGGCTCCGGCCTGATCCAGGTGTTCTCGGACGCCTTCGTGGCGATCTCCACCCCGGTCACCTTCGGCCTGCTGGCCTTCCTGTCCGCGGGCCTGGTGAACTTCTTCGTCCCCTCCGGTGGTGGGCAGTTCGCCGTGCAGGGCCCGATCATGCTCTCGGCCGGCGCCGAGCTCGGCGTGGACCCGGCGGTCACGATCATGGCGGTGTCCTACGGCGACCAGTGGACCAACATGGTCCAGCCGTTCTGGGCCATTCCACTGCTGGCGATCGCCGGACTGAAGATGCGGGACATCCTGGGGTACACCACGGTGGTCCTGATCGCCTCCGGCCTGGTGTTCGCCGGGACGCTGTTGCTCGTCTCCCTGTAGGGACCTGGAGGGGCCTGGAGGGCACGGACCCGCGGTCCGTCCGGTCGGCGGTCCGCGGGCTTGTAAAAGTTAGCAATACATTGCTAACTTTGTTAACCGGCAGGCAAACCGCTGCCAGGGATATCAACGCGAGGAGACACCATGGCCGCTGCAACCACCACCGCCACCCCGTCCACCAACTCCACCACCGCCGCCAAGGCGAAGGCCGCCGCCGAGCAGGCCAAGGCCACCGCCGACCAGGCCACCCAGGCCGCCACCTCGATGGCCGGGGAGACCGCCGACCAGGCCCAGGCCACCACCGACAAGGCCACCCAGGCCACCACCAGGATGATGGAGGAGACCATCGAACGCTTCGAGCAGAACTCCGAGCGCCTCACCAAGATGGTCGAGGACGCCGCCAAGCGCTTCGAGGAGAACTCCGAGCGCGTCAAGGCCTTCAACACCGAGATGATGGAGTCGGCCAAGGCCAACAGCCGCGTCGTCGTCGACAACTACGCCAAGGCCGCCAAGATGGCCGAGGAGACGACCAAGCGCCTCCAGGCCAACTCCGAGCACGTCGCCAAGATGACCCAGGAGGCCGCCAAGAGCTTCCAGGAGAACTCCGAGCGGGTGCACGAGGTCAACACCGCGATGATGGATTCCTCCAAGTCCGGCAGCCGCCTCGTCGTGGACAACTACGCCCAGGCCGCCCGCAGCGTGCTCGCCATGCAGCGCCAGATGGTCGACGCCGCCCAGGTCCAGTGGGCCCAGGACGCCGCCGCCACCCAGATCCGGTTCGCCGAGGACGTCACCGTCGCGTGGACCCGGGCCGCCCGCGCACTGCTGAAGTGAACTGAGCAGCACTGATCTGACATCAGCGCCGGAGGGGCCCTACCGACTGAGGTAGGGCCCCTCTTTCGTCCTGACGTCCGTCCTGCCGTCAACGGCGGATTCCCCCGGTGGGCGGTCAGCCGCCCGGCCGCGGCGGCAGCACCCCGGCCAGCGCGGTGGCCGCCCCGGAGACGACCTCCTCCGTGGCGGAGGCCAGGCCCTCCGGCAGCGCTCCGCCCCAGGCATAACCGTGGTCCTCGGCCGTGTCACGCAACCGGCCCAGGTTGGCCCGGTGCACCCCGGTCGGTTCCACCGGCCAGCTGCCCACGATCAGCGCCCCCGGCCGCACGCCTCGACGCGCGGCGGCCTCCAGCGTCAACCCCGTGTGGTTGAGCGTGCCCAGGTCCGGGCGGGTGATCACGGCCAGCGGCGCACCGGTGCCGAGGGCGATGTCGGCAATGGTGGCACCGTCCGGGGTCAGCTGGACGAGCAGCCCCCCGGCCCCCTCGACCAGGACCGTGTCCCGGTCCCCGGCCAGCGCCGCGATCCGCTCCAGGTGCCACTCCAGTCCCGGCAGCGCATCCACCGCGGCCGCTCCCCCGGCCTCGAGCGCGGCGTCCACCGGCGCCATCGCCGGGCCCAGCCTCACGCCCTCCGCCACGGTCAGCCGGTCCGGGCGTCCCAGCAGTCTCGCCACGGTCTCGACGTCCCCGGCCCCGGCCGGACCGACGCCCGTCTGGGCCGGCTTGTACACGGCCACCCGGTCACCCCGGGCGAGCGCCGCGGCGGCCAGGCATGCCGTGGCCATGGTCTTGCCGACGTCGGTGTCCGTGCCGGTGACGCAGAGTACCATCGCGCTCACGTGTCGGCCCCGACGGCCGCGGACCGCACCGGGACCGTCCGCGGGGCCTGGAAGGAGAGCAGGTGTTCCCATTCCGGCTCGGCGGCGAGCATGAGCCCCGGCAGGGCGCGGGCGGCCTCCTCGAGGATGAGCGCCGCCTCCAGCTCGGCCAGCCCGGCGCCCAGACACCGGTGCACCCCGAACCCGAAGGCCAGGGAAGGATCTCCCGCCTCGCCCAGCGCACCACCGGACAACCGCAGCACGAGGTGCTCGCCGGCGGCGAATCGCTCAGGACCCACCTGCGTGTCCTTCACGACCAGCCGCCGCCAGGTCGGCACGGAAGAGGCCCTCGCCAGGGCGCGGCGGACCACCTCACGGCTGGCCGCGGTGCCGCCGTCGGGATCCCCGCACTGTGCCCAGCGGCCCTCGGCCAGTGCCGTGACCAGCACGGTCTGGGCGAGCATCGCGGTGGTCTCCTGCCCGGCGATGACCAGGAAGTAGCCAAGCGACCGGATCCTCTCGCGGTCGACTCCTCCCGCGTGCAGTGCCGCGAACAGGTTCGGCCCGGGCGCGCCCGGGCCGAATCCCGCCCCGGCCTCTACGGTCGCGGTGGAGCGATCGACCTCATCCCGCAGCCAGGCGTGGAAGTCGGTCGCGCTGTCCGACAGGTCCAGTTGCCGCTCGGCATCGGGCCAGCCCCAGAACAATTCGAGCGAGTCCCGGCTCCAGCGCTTCAGGTCTGCCTGCGGTGGGGTGGCCACGCCTGTGAGAGCGGCCATGATCCTCGGTGGGACGACGGCGGCCAGGTCGGCTGCGAGGTCCACGGTGCCTCCGGCGTCGAGCTCGGCCCGGAGCCCGTCGCAGGCCCGTTGCACCAGCGCGCGGATGGGCTCCGACTGGGCTGCGACCTTGGCGGGGCTGAAGAAGCGGGCGACGATGCGGCGGACCTGACGGTGCGGTTCGCCGGAGGCGCTGGCCAGGACAGGCGGGAGGCTGAAGCGCCGAGCGGCAAGCCGGCGGAGCGTGGCCGGGGCCAGGGGCATGGCCGTCGTCAGGGCGTTGTCCGCGGCGAAACACTCGGGGCGGCGGAGGATCTCCCGGACGGTCGCCGGGTCCTCGACGCACCGGTGCTGAGCGAGGACCTGCCCCGGGTACACCGTGACCAGCGGGGCGGACAGGGGTGCCCGCGCAGTGGGGGTGGTGCCGGTCAAGGCCGCCGTGGCAACGGGCGTGTAGGGGCAACTCACGGGTCCTCCCGTTCGATCGCAGCGGCCACCGTCTCCAGGGCGCGGACCAGACGGCGCTGCGCCAGGTCGGCGTGCACGGTGATGCGCAGCCGGGCGATCCCGTCCGGGACGCTGGGCGGGCGGAAGCAGCCGACCGCGATCCCGTCCCGGCGCAGCGTCTCCGCCGTCCGCACCGCCGCGGCGGGGCTGCCCATCCGCACCGAGTGGACGGCCCCCTCCCCGCGCTCGACCCGGCCCGCGGTGACCGGGTGCGCGGCCAGCACCCGGTGCGCCAGGGCCGCATTGCGGACCAGCCGGCCGATGCGGCGGTCATCGGCCAGGGCGAGGGCACGCCCGGCGGCGCCGGCGGTCGGCGGGGCGAGCGCGGTGTCGAAGATGAAGGTCCGGGCGGTGTTGAGCAGGTGGGACCGCCACCGGGCCGCGCCGTCCCCGCCGAGCAGGATCACCCCACCCTGGGCGCCGAGGGCCTTGGACAGGGTGGCGGTCACGATCACGTGTCCCGCGTCCGCCAGGCCCGCGGCACGCACGGCGGAACCTCCCGGCACGGCCGCCAGCGTGTGCGCCTCGTCCACGATGAGCAGGGCCCCGTACCTCGCACACAGGTCCGCGGCCTCGGCCAGGGGCGCGGTGTCGCCCAGCACGGAATACAGGGACTCCACCACGACGGCGGCCCGGGCGCCCGGTCCTGCCGTGGCGCGGTGGGCGAACAGCGCGTCCTCGACCGCCCCCAGGTCCCCGTGGCCGACCACGCGCACCTCGGCCCTGGCGAGCCGGGCGCCGTCGATCAGGCTGGCGTGGGCATGGGCGTCGGAGACCAGGAGCGTCCCCGGACCGCCGAGGGCTCCGAGCAGTCCCTGGTTCGCGGCGTAGCCGCTGGAGAAGACGAGGGCCTCCCGGCGGCCGGCGTAGCGGGCGAGGTCACGCTCCAGGGCGGGCAGCAGCGCGTGGGTGCCGGTGACCACGCGGCTGGCCCCGGCACCGGTGCCGTACCGGTGTGCGGCGCGGGCGGCCGCGCGGGCCACCGAGGCATCCCGGGACAGGCCGAGGTAGTCGTTGGAGGCCAGGTCGATGTCTCCCCGCGGCCGAGGGCGGTCGTGGCGTTCGCCGTCGCGGGCCCGCCGCACGTGGGCGCGGGCCTCGACCCAGTCCGTCCACGGACCGGCCGCGGCAGTGGTCGCACCCGTGGGTGCGGCGTACTGAGACTCAACCGTGGACACGCGCCACCCCCTCCACGATCGCGGAGCCCAGCGCCTGGACGTCTCCGGCGGTGGAGACATAGGGCGGCATGACGTACACCAGGTCCCGGAAGGGGCGCACCCAGGCGCCCCGGGTGACGACCTCCCGTGTCACGGCGGCCACGTCCACGGGGCCGCGCAGCTGGACGACGCCGACCCCGCCGAGGACCCGCACGTCCCGGACGCAGGCCAGCTCCCCGGCGGGGGCGAGCGCCTGACGCAGCCCCGCGTCCAGCGCGTGCACCTGCGCCCGCCACGGTTGCGAGCCGTCCGGGCCGGTCAGCACGTCCAGTGACGCGTTGGCGACCGCGCAGGCCAGCGGGTTCCCCATGAACGTCGGCCCGTGCAGCAGCGCGCCGCCGTTCGGGCCCGAACCCAGGTCGGCGGCCACCTCGGCGGTGCACAGCATCGCGGCCAGCGTCAGGTACCCACCGGTCAGGGCCTTGCCCACGCAGAGGATGTCCGGGACGACCTCGCCACCACCGCGACGCAGGGACCCCTCGCTCGCCCATTCCGCGGCGAAGAACCGGCCGGTCCGGCCGAAGCCCGTGGCGATCTCGTCGAGGATCAGCAGCAGCCCGTGCTCGTCCGCGATCTGCCGGAGGATCCCGACGGCGGCCGGCGGGTAGGCGTGCATCCCGCCGGCCCCCTGCAGCACCGGTTCGCAGATGATGCCCGCCAGCTCCGGGGCGAGGCCGGCCGCGACCTCCCGGGCCGTCTCCTCCCAGGCGTCGAGGGCACCGACGTCGTACGCCCAGGTGCCGTCCGCCCCCAGGCGGGCGGCCGGGGGACGGGGCAGGAAGACCTGCTGCGGGACGAGCCCGGTGAACTCGGCGTGCATCCCGTCCTCGGGATCGCACACGCCCATGGTGGCGAAGGTGTCCCCGTGGTACCCGCCGCGCAGGGCCAGGAAGCGCCGCCGCCGGTGCTCGCCGCGGGAGGCCTGGACCTGCAGGGCCAGCTTGAGGGCGACCTCGACGCTGATCGAGCCGGAGTCGGCCAGGAAGACGTGCCGCAGTCCTTCCGGGGCCGTGGCCACGAGCCGCTCGGCCAGCGCCACGGCGGGTTCGTGGGTGAGCCCGCCGAACATGACGTGGCTGAACGAGTCGAGCTGCGCGCGGGCCGCGGCGTCCAGTGCGGGGTGGCGGTACCCATGGACGGCGGCCCACCACGAGGACATGCCGTCGATGACCTCGTGGGTGCCGCCGTCGGGTCCCTCCAGGCTCAGGCGCACGCCCTCGGCCCCGCGGACGGCGTAGAGCGCACCGGCATCCACGGGGGCGTAGGGGTGCCAGACCAGGCCGGCGTCGCGCTGCAGCAGCGAACGCGCGGCGGGCGAAGCGGTCGTGGCGGACGAGGCGGACGAGGCGGTGCCGGACCGGGGCCGGTCGAGGGTGGGACTCGTCATGCGTTCGGCGCCTCGGCGGTGCCGGCCCCGCGCCGACGGATGCGGGGCTCCACGCCGGCCGCCGGCTCAGCGGGGTGACAGCAGCCGC
>JAPFFX010000227.1 GCA_026645375.1 Citricoccus sp. WCRC_4
TCAACATGAGAGATGATTCAGGTTGGGCTCAGAGTATGTGTGACCGGTCACACCGACGTCAAGTACCTGCGGGAACATTCCTGAATCAGGTCTCAGGTCGTCTGAATGCGCCCGGGTTCCGCACCGCCCGGGTGCCGGGTCCCGGACATGCGTAAGCCCGGCCACCCCCAGGGGTGGCCGGGCTTGCGGGACCGGCGTGCCGCTGTCGGGACCGGACGCGGACCCGACGGCGGCGCGGTGCTCAGTGCAGCTCGGCGCCGGTGGACTGCCGGACCTGGTCCTCGCTGACGCCGGGGGCGGTCTCCACGAGCACGAGGCGGGGGAACTCGCCGCTCTTGTCCACGTCGATCACCGCCAGGTCGGTGATGATGCGGTCGACCACGCCCTTGCCGGTGAGCGGCAGGTCGCACTCGGTGAGGATCTTCGGGGTGCCGTCCTTGGCGGTGTGGTCCATCAGGACGATGACCTTGCCGGCGCCGTGGACCAGGTCCATGGCCCCGCCCATGCCCTTGACCATCTTGCCCGGCACCATCCAGTTGGCCAGGTCCCCGTTCTGGGCCACCTGCATCCCGCCGAGGACGGCCACGTCGATCTTGCCGCCGCGGATCATCCCGAACGAGGTGGCGGAGTCGAAGAACGAGGCCCCCGGGTTCACGGTCACGGTCTCCTTGCCGGCGTTGATCAGGTCCGGGTCCACCTGGTCCTCCGCGGGGTAGGGCCCCACGCCGAGGATCCCGTTCTCGGACTGCAGGACGACGGTGCGGCCGTCCGGGATGTGGTTGGGGATCAGGGTCGGCATGCCGATGCCCAGGTTCACGTAGGCACCGTCCGGCAGTTCCTGCGCGGCCCGGGCGGCCATCTGGTCACGGGTCCAGCCCTGCAGCCGGGTCTGGGTGCTCTGTTCGGTGCTCATCAGGCGTCCTTGTCCGTCGTGGAGGCGGTCCGCACGGTCCGCTTCTCATTCGCTTCTCGATGTCCTGGCCGACCTCCACGACCCGGTGCACGTACACCCCGGGCAGGTGGACCTCGTCGGGGTCGATCTCCCCGGGCTCGACCAGGCGCTCGACCTGGGCGATGCAGACCTTGCCGGACATCGCCGCCGGCGGGGCGAACTGCCGGGTGGCCTTGTTGAACACGAGGTTGCCGTGCCGGTCGCCGACGGCGGCGTGGACCAGCGCGTAGTCGGTGACGATCGACTCCTCCAGGGCGTACTGCTTCTCCCCCGTGCCTCCCAGGTCGAAGGTCCGGATGTCCTTGGGGTCGGAGGACTTCGCCACGGTGCCGTCGGGGTTGTACTTCATCGGCAGGCCGCCCTCGGCGACCTGGGTGCCGACCCCGGAACGGGTGAAGAAGGCGGGGATCCCGGCTCCCCCGGCCCGCAGCTTCTCCGCCAGGGTGCCCTGCGGCACCAGTTCGACCTCCAGTTCGCCCTCCAGGTACTGGCGGGCGAACTCCTTGTTCTCCCCCACGTAGGAGGAGGTCATCTTGGAGATGCGGCCGGCGCCGAGCAGGATGCCCAGGCCCCAGCCGTCCACGCCGCAGTTGTTCGACACGATCGACAGATCGCCGGCCCCCTGCTCCAGCAGGGCCTCGATCAGCTGGATCGGGTTACCGGACAGGCCGAAGCCGCCCACGGCGAGCGAGGCGCCGTCCGGGATGTCGGCGACGGCCTCGGCAGCCGACGCCACAGTCTTGTCCAGGGTCATGGTGCAGTTCTCCTTCTGAAGGGGGAGCTCCGTTGCTCCGGTGCCGGTGATGGCGGTTCTCAGCCGTCGGGTGGCGGATTCGTCAGTGGGCGGTCCAGCCGCCGTCCATGGTGTACGAACCGCCGGTGACCATGCCGGCGGCATCGGAGGCCAGCCAGGCCGCCAGGGACCCGACCTCCTCCGGCTGGGTGAGCCGCTTGATGGCCGAGTCGGTGAGCATGATCTTCTCGACCACCTCGTCCTCCCCGATCCCGTGGGTGCGCGCCTGGTCCGCGATCTGCTTCTCCACCAGGGCGGTGCGGACGTAGCCGGGGTTGATGCAGTTGGAGGTGACCCCGTGGGGGCCACCCTCCAGGGCCGTCACCTTGGACAGTCCCTCGAGGCCGTGCTTGGCGGCCACGTAGGCGCTCTTGAACGGCGAGGCCCGCAGCCCGTGGGCGGAGGAGATGTTGATGATCCGGCCCCAGCCGCGCTCGTACATGCCGGGCAGGACCGCGCGGACGAGCAGGAACGGCGACTCGAGCATCAACCGGTGCATGAATCGCCAGTTCTCCGGGTCGAATTCGTGGATCGGGGACACCCGCTGGATGCCGGCGTTGTTGACGAGGATGTCCGTGTCCAGGTCCAGCCCGTCGAGGGCGGGGGTGTCGGACAGGTCGGCGACCCACGCCTTGCCGCCCACCTCGGCGGCGAGGGCCTCGGCGGCCTCGGCATTCATGTCGGCAACGGTCACGGTGGCACCGGCCGCCGCGAAGGCGCGCACGCACGCCTCCCCGATGCCCGAGGCCCCCCCGGTGACCACCGCGCGACGGCCGGCCAGCGCGCCGGCGGCGATCACGCTCCCCGCCCTGCTCGGTTCCGGTGCTCCCGGTGCTGTGTTCTGTTCGGTCATGGTCGGGCTGCCTTCCTGCGGACGGTGTTCAGGGGTGGTCACGGGTGGTCGAGCGGGATCAGCGGCTCAGCAGCAGGGCCTCGCCCTGGCCGCCCCCACCGCAGAGGGCGACGCCGGCCCGGCCGGTCCCGCGGCGGGAGAGCTCCAGTGCCGCGGTGAGCGCCAGCCGGGCGCCGGACGCCCCGATGGGGTGCCCGAGGGCGATGGCCCCGCCGTGGATGTTGGTCTTCTCCAGCGGGTAGCCGAGCTTGTCCAGCGAGTGCACGATGATCGAGCCGAAGGCCTCGTTGATCTCGAGGAAGTCGAGGTCCTCCGCCGCCCACCCGGCCTTGGCCAGCGCCGCGGAGACGGCATTGGCGGGCTTGTCGTGCAGGGAGGAGTCCTCGGGCCCGGCCACCTGTCCGGGGGCGCCGATGGTCGCCAGGACCTGCAGGCCCTTCTCCTCGGCGTAGGCGCGGGAGGTGACCACCACCGCGGCGGCGCCGTCGGAGATCGGGGAGGAGTTGCCGGCCGTGATGGTCCCGTCCTTGGCGAACGCCGGCTTCAGGGCGCCCAGGGACTCCACGGTGGTCTCCGCACGGACCCCCTCGTCCTGCGAGACGACGAGCGGATCACCCTTGCGCTGCGGGATCTCGATCGGGGCGATCTCCGCGTCGAAGATCCCCTCGGCCTGTGCGCGGGCGGCCCGCTGGTGCGAGGCCGCGGCGGCCTCGTCCTGCGGGGCCCGGCCGATCGTCCGCTCGGCGTTGCCCGCCTCGGTGAGCTCGCCCATCGCCTCGTGGCTCAGGGCGTCGGTGAGGCCGTCGTGCGCCACGCGATGCATGAGACGCCCGCGGCCGCCGACAACCTCCTCGACAGGATCCGGCAACTGATGGCCTTGGCCGTCGACATCGGCATGAGGCGAG
>JAPFFX010000261.1 GCA_026645375.1 Citricoccus sp. WCRC_4
ACCGGTGACCCTGCAGGTCCGGCTGGCCGAGGTGCTCTCCGGTCTGCTGGGCGGTGGGCAGGTCCCCCTGGACGCCGACGTTTTCGAGGACCTGGGCGCGGACTCGCTGGTGATGGCGCAGTTCTGCGCCCGGGTGCGCAAGCAGCCCGGCCTGCCGGCGGTGTCGATCAAGGACGTGTACCAGCACCCGACGATCGCGGCGCTGGCCGCGGCCCTGGCGCCCGCGGAGCCGGCGTCCCTCCAGATCCGGCCCCAGGAGCCCTCGCCCATCCTGGCGTCGGTGCCGGAGACCCCGGCGCCCACGGTCGCGAAGACGTGGGAATACGTCACCTGTGGTGCCCTGCAGGCGCTCGTCTACCTGGGCTACTGCCTGCTCGCCGGCGCGCTGATGGTCCTGTGGTACTACTTCATGTTCCCCGACGCGGGGCCGGGCAACCACCACTGGGTGAGCCACGGGACGGGCTTCTGGGCGATCTACCTGCGCGCGATCGCCTACGGCGTGGCGGTGTTCGTGCTGCTATGCATCCTCCCGGTGGCCGGGAAGTGGCTCCTCATCGGGCGCTTCCGGCCCCGGGAGATCCGCATCTGGAGCCTGGACTACTTCCGGTTCTGGCTGGTCAAGACCCTGATGCGGACCTCCCCCCTGTCGCTGATGACCGGTTCCCCGCTGACCACGTTCTACCTGCGGGCCATGGGCGCGAAGGTGGGCCGCAACGTGACGATCCTGACCAACCGCCTGCCGGTCTGCACCGACCTGCTCACGATCGGGGAGGGGACGGTGATCCGCAAGGACGCGGTCGTCAACGGCTACCGCGCGCACGGCGGCGTCATCCAGCTCGGTGCGGTGACACTGGGCCGGGACGTGATCGTCGGCGAGGGCAGCGTCCTGGACATCGGCACCACGATGGGAGACCGCTCGCAGTTGGGCCACCGCTCCACCCTTTACACCGGCCAGATCGTCCCCGGGGGCGAGCGCTGGCACGGCTCGCCCGGCCGGCGCACGGACGCGGACTTCAGCACGGTCGACCCCACGCCCTACCGGCCGGCGCGCCGGGGATGGTTCGCCGTGTCCCAACTCATCGGCACGATCGGGTTGGGCCGCACGATGGTGGGGATGGCGGTCACCCTGGTTGTTCTGGCGTATCCGCCCGTGGCGGCGCTTTTGGAGTCGAACCCGCACGCGTTCACTGACTGGGTCTTCTACGCCGACGCCGTCGCCTTCGCCGGGATTGCCGTCTTCGGCGGCACGGTCGTGGCGCTGGTCGCCATCACGACCGTGCCCCGGGTGCTCCAGCTCGCCCTGAAGCCCGACACGGTGTATCCGCTGTACGGACTGCGGGACGCGGCGGCGCGGGCCGTGGCGAGGATGACCAACAGTCCCCTGCTTATGACGTTGTTCGGCGACAGCTCGTACGTCGTGAACTACGTGCGGGCCATCGGGTACCACCAGCCGCAGCTCCAGCAGACCGGCTCGAACTTCGGCACGGCGTTCAAGCACGACAACCCGTTCCTCTCCACGATCGGCACCGGCACGATGATCGCCGACTGGGCATCGTTCATGAACACCGACTACTCGGCGACGTCGTTCAAGGTCAGTCCGGTGGCGATCGGCGCGCACAGCTTCCTGGGGAACTTCGTGCTCTACCCGGCCGGGGCCAGGACCGGGGACAACTGCCTGCTCGCGACCAAGGTGATGGTCCCCCTCGACGGGCCGGTGCGCCACGATGTGGGCCTGCTCGGATCGCCGGCGTTCGAGATCCCCCGCTCGGTCCTGCGGGACGCCCTTCCTGAGGAGCATGTCGGCCGTGCCCGCTTCCGCCGGGACCTCGCCGCCAAGAACCGCCACAACCTGCGCACCATGGCCCTTCTGATGCTGGCACGGTGGTTCAACGCGTCGCTGGCCATGGTGGTCATGTTCGCCGGCCTCGAGCTGTCCGACCGATTCGGCTTCCTGGCCCTCAGCGCCTCGCTCGTGGTCATGCTGGTGCTGGGCGTGCTGGTGGCAGTCGGCATCGAGCACCTTGTGACGCGGTTCCAGGCGCTCCGGCCCCAATTGTGCTCCATCTACGACCCCTACTTCTGGTGGCACGAGCGGTACTGGAAGATGCATGTCCAGAGCCGGTACACGAACATCCTCAACGGGACGCCGTTCAAGCCGCTTCTCTGGCGGATGCTGGGCGTGCGGATCGGGACCCGGGTCTTCGACGACGGTTGCTCGATCCCGGAGCGGAGCCTGGTGACGATCGGATCGCGCTGCACGCTCAACACGGGAACCAATATCCAGTGCCATTCCCAGGAGGACGGGATGTTCAAGTCCGACGCCAACGTCCTGGGGGACGACGTGACGCTCGGCGTCGCCGCCCTTGTCCACTACGGGGTGACCATCGAGGACGGCGTCGTCGTCGCCGCGGACTCCTTCGTGATGAAGGGGACGACCCTCACCCGGGGGTCCCTGTGGGGCGGCAACCCGGCCGACGAGGCCCGCGCCACCACCACATCCCCCGTCGACAAGTCCCCCGCCGCCTTGGAAAGGACCCTGTCATGACCGTCACCCCTGCGCTCACCTGCCGAACCGCCGCCGACCAACCGTCGGCCCCGGTCGGCAACCGGACCGCCGGCGACCACTCGTCGGCCCCGACCGGCAACCGGACCGTCGGCGGCCACTCGTCGGCCCCGACCGGCAACCCGCCCACCACCGGGGGCGCGCCGACCGTGATTCCCCGGTGGACACAGGACCGCCAAACGGGCCAAGAGCGGGTCGACGTGGCGGTGCCTGAGGACCTGCGCACGGCCGTGCGGGCACTCGCCCGGGCCTGGGGGGTCGCTCCCGGCTCGATCTGGCTGGCGGCCCACGCGCGAGTGCTCCAGGCCCTGTCCGGCGAGATGGAGATCGCCACCGGCTGCGCCGACACGGCGGGGACCTGGCGGTGCACCCTCGATCTGGGCCACAAGTCCTGGCGCGCCCTGGTCCGCGACGCACACGGCCGGCAGGTCCGGGCCCGCGCCGAGTCCGGGCGGGGGCAATCGCGTCACCCGGCGGCTTCTCCGGGGTACGAGGTGGTGTTCGGCAGCCCCCAGGTCGCCGATTCCGAACTGCCGGAGGGCATCGTCCTCGGCGTGTACCCCCCGGACCCGGCAGGGGGCGAGGTGCTCGGCCTGCGGTACCGGCGGGACGTCCTCGATTCCGGAGCCGCCCTCAGGATCGCCGGCTACCACCTGGCCGCGTTGCGCCACCTGGTCGCCGACCCCGAGGCGGAACCCGCCGATGCCGGCCTGGTCGATCCCGACGAGCGGCGCCTCCAACTCGAGCAGCTGGCCGGGCCCGTGCGCCCCCGGCCCCAGCGACGCTTCCACGAACTGTTCGAGGAGCGCGTCCGGCAACATCCCGAACGCATCGCCGCCGTCCAGGACACCCGACAGTGGACGTACGCGGAACTGAACGCCCGGGCCAACCGGCTCGCCCGCGCCCTGCTCGCACACGGACTGGAGGCGGAGGACATCGTGGCCGTCGTCGCCGAACGGAACCTGGAGTGGATGGCCGCCGTCATCGGCATCCTCAAGGCCGGAGGCGCGTACCTGCCGATCGAACCGCACTTCCCCGCGGACCGGATCGCCCGAACGCTCACCCGGTCCGGGTGCCGGATGGTGCTGACCGAGGGAGGCAGCACCACCTCGCTGGAGGAGGCACTCGGCGGGATGCCCGCGGTCACGCAGCTCCTCGTCGAGGACGTCGAGGCCGCAGGGCACGCCGCCCACGACCTCGGCATCGAGGTGGGACCGGACCAGCTCGCCTACGTCTACTTCACCTCGGGCTCCACGGGTGAGCCGAAGGGCGCGATGTGCGAACACGACGGGATGGTGAACCACCTGTACGCCAAGATCGAGGACCTGGGGATCGGCGAGGGCGACGTCGTTGCCCAGAGCGCCCCCCAGTGCTTCGACATCTCGCTGTGGCAACTGGTCTCGGCCCTGATCGTCGGCGGCCGCACACTCATCGTCGGGCAGGACCGGGTCCTCGACGTCGAGCGGTTTGTCGACACGATCGAACGGGGCGAAGCCGCGGTCTTCCAGGTCGTCCCGTCCTACCTTGACGCGGTGGTGGCCTACCTGGACGGCAAACCCCGCACCCTGCCCCACCTGCGCTGCGTCTCGGCGACCGGGGAGGCCCTGAAGCAGGAACTGGTCCGCCGCTGGTTCGACGTGATGCCCGACGTCAAGCTGGTCAACGCCTACGGCCTGACGGAAACCTCGGACGACACGAACCACGAGGTCATGAGCGCCGCGCCCGCAGGCGATAGCGTGCCACTGGGCCCGCCGGTCCCGAACGTCCGGATCCACATCCTCGACGAGCGGCAGCGGCTCGTGCCGCTCGGGGCACCGGGCGAGATCGCGTTCTCCGGGGTGTGCGTGGGCCGCGGGTACATCAACGACCCGGAGCGGACGGCCCAGGCGTACTCCACCGACCCCTATGTGGACGGCGCGCGGCTCTACCGGGCGGGTGACTTCGGACGCTGGTCGGCGGACGGCAAGCTGGAGTACCTGGGCCGGCACGACAACCAGGTGAAGATCTCCGGGTTCCGCATCGAGATCGGCGACATCGAGAACGCCCTCTTGCGGGTCCCCGGCGTCCGCGACGGCGCCGTCGTCGTCGGCGAAGGCGCCGAACAGTCCAAGTTCCTCGTGGCGTTCTACTCCGGCGACCGCCCGCTCGAGGTCGACGAGATCCGCACCCAGATCGCGGCGCGCGTTCCAGGCTACATGGTCCCGACGGCGTACAGGTGGCAGGAGAGTCTGCCCCTGACCGGCAACGGGAAGATCGACCGGAAGACCCTGACCCGGATGGCGCACGAGGCCGTCCCCGAGACCGGCACCCCCACGGAGACGCTCACGGCCACCGAGCAGCGGCTTGCCGAGGCCTGGGCATCGGTCCTCGGCATACCTCCGGGACGGATCGGTAGGCAGGACTCCTTCTCCGGGCTGGGCGGCACCTCCCTGTCCGCGGTGAAACTCGCCGTCCTGCTCAAGCGCGCGGTGTCGCTCCAGGACGTCATGCGGACACCGGTCCTGGCCGACCTGGCGACCCTGCTCGACGCGTCGTCTCACGGCGCCACCGACCCGCCGGTGTCGGAGTCGGCAGGAACCGCCAAAAAGCCCGCCTCCGCCCCGCCGACGCCGGGACGAGAACACGTTGACCACTCCGACCCGCTACCCGCGAAACGAAAGGACCCCTGATGTCGTCGCCTTCATCCAAGACCCAATTGGACGTGGAACGCCCGGCCGGCAGGCCGCCGATGCTCACCGTCGAGCACGGCCATGACCCCGCCCGGTGGGCCGAACAGCACGGTGGGGCCCTGCGCACAGCGGTGGCCGAGCACGGCGCGGTCCTGGTCCGGGGGCTCGGCCTCCGCGATCCAGACGAGGTGGCCGACGTCTTCCGACGGCTGGTTCCGGACGGCCTCATGCCGGACCGGGAAGCCTTCGCCGCCAGGCAGCGCTACTCCGACGGCGTGTACTCGTCGCTCAAGTCCGACCGAATTACACACTCGAACAGGCGCCTTGGCTTTGCGCGCCAAGGCGACAACCAGCGGCTCGAACTTGGTGTACGACTTGCTGCCATAGCCTCCGCCCAAATATGAGATCACCATCCGCACTCTCGACGCCGGCAAACGAAATACTTTGGCGATATCGCCCCGTACTTGGAAGGGATGCTGCGCCGAAGACCACACCGTAACGCCATCTTCATTCCAATGGGCAATGACGGCGTGCGGCTCCATCGCATAATGATAAACCATCGGGAACGTAAACTGGTCTTCGAGGACCAAATGAGACTGCGCAAAGGCCTCGTGCACATCGCCGCGGACCACGC
>JAPFFX010000302.1 GCA_026645375.1 Citricoccus sp. WCRC_4
TCGAGGGGGCGGTCCGGGTCCCTCCGCCGGCCGCTGCCGCGCCGGCCGTAGTCGGGTGCGGCGAAGGCGCCGGGAGTGCTGCCGGACTGGCCGGTGGCGCCGGCCCGGTCCTTCAGCATCTGCTCCCGCAGTGCCTGGGCCTGGTCCTCCGGCAGCCGGACGCCGTACTGGGGCCGGCCGTCGGGCAGGTCGGGGAAGTGATGGGTGCGGGCCGGAGCCGGTGCTGGAGCCGAGGCGGGTGTCGCAGCGGAGGCCGGCCCGGGAACCGGTGCCGGCGCAGGAACCGGCGCGGAGTCCGCGGTCGGTGCGGGCGGTGCTGAGGCCGGTTCCGGGCCGGTGCTGCCGGTCCCGGAGGGCGGGGCCGCCGGGCCGACCGGAGCAGTCGGGCCGGCGCTGGGCGGTTGCTGGGCCGGCGTCGGCGCGGGGACGGGTGCCGGTGAGGGTACCGGGGCGCCTCCGCCGAGGATCTGGCGGGCCTTCGCCGCCGAGGCGAACTCGCAGACCACGTCGAAGCGGGTGGGCACGAGCTGCTGGACGGAGTCGAAGCCCTTGCCCTTGCGGATCGAGTGGCCGATGACCCCGAACAGCACCCAGATCGCGACGCCGAGGCCCACGGTGTAGAGCATCTGCGGCCCCGTGCCGGCGGGGTCGATCAGGCTCATCAGGATGCCGAGCATCAGTCCGAAGAACGCGCCCTGCAGGGCGGAGCGCAGGGCCACGGAGGCATAGGTCTGCCGATGGCGGATCCGCTCGACCGTGCGCAGGTCGATGCCGACGATCGAGACGGTCCGGACGTCGAAGTCCTGCTCGGCCAGCCGGTCCACGACCTTCCGGGCGTCCGCGTAGGACTCGTAGGTGCCCAGCACCTCGCCACGCGGTAGGCCGCTGGCTGCGGGGTCGGAGGACGCGGGACCGAAGAGCATCGACATGGGTCCATTCTGCCGCTGACGACCTGGGCGGTCACCACGGGGCGCCGGTTCTCCGCCACCGGCGTAAGCAGCGCGGTAACGGGCCCCCGGCCCCGGTCAGCTCAGCACGTCCTTCGTGGCGAACCTGCCGTAGGCCAGAGCTCCGAACACCAGCACGTAACCTGCCTGCAGCACCGCGTTGTCGACGAAGGAGTCCCAGAGCACCGGTTGGCGCAGCAGGTCCACGAAACCGGTCCAGTGCTCGGTGAACAGCCAGGGGTGCAGCCAGTCCAATTGCGGCAGGGAACCGGCGATCTGGGCGGCCACCGCGAGCACGGCGATGGCCGCCATCACGCCCACCGGCACGTCCGAGAGCGTCGAGAAGAACAGCCCGATCGCTCCCAGCCCGAGCAGGGACACGGCCACGTGGGCCGCGATGAGTGCGATGCGGGCGTACGACTCCCCGAGGCCGAGCGTGTCCCCGGAGAGCAGCACGGCCGGCTGTACGCCGAACAGGACCAGGCCGACCAGCACCCCGGCCGCCGCGAGCACCAGCACCGCAGCCGCGCAGAACACCACGATGACCGCGTACTTGACCAGCAGCAGGCCGGCCCGCGGCACGGGGGCGGTCAGGAGGTAGCGCAGGGTGCCCTGGGAGGCCTCGCCGGCGATCGAGTCCCCGGCGACCACGGCCAGGGTCAGCGGCAGGAACAGCGGCACGCTCACGAGCAGGCCGACCACCGCCAGGAAGAGCCCGTTGCCGGCCACCTGGTCCAGGAACGCCGGCCCGCGGCCCCGCGGCGGGCCGCTGGAGACCCGCACGGCCAATCCGATCAGGACCGGGACCGCGGCCAGCGCGGCGAACAGGGCCCAGGTACGCCGCCGCCGGAACAGCAGGTGCAGCTCCGAGGCGAGCATCCCGCCGGCCCGTGCCGTCCGCTCAGGCAATGTCGAACCCCTCTCCCGTCAGCTGCACGAACCGCTCCTCCAGGCTCGTCCCCTCCACGCTGAACCCGCGCACGCCCACCCCGGAGGCGACCAGTGCGGAGACGATCTCCTCGGGCGGCGGCGTGCGCGGGTCCGTGGCGGCGCGCACGGTCCCGGTCCCGTCGGGGATCGGGGACAGCCCCAGGCGGGCGAGCACCCGGCCGGCGGCCTCGGTGTCCCGGGTGTGCACCACCACCCGCCCGGCCGCGGTCCCGCGCAGTTCGTCCAGGGTCCCCTGCGCCACGAGGCTCCCGTTGCTCATGATCGCCGCGTGCGTGCACACCTGCTCGACCTCGCTGAGCAGGTGGCTGGAGACGAACACCGTCAGCCCGGCCCCGGCCAGCGACGCCACCAGGTGCCGCACCTCCCGTGTCCCCTGCGGGTCCAGTCCGTTGGTGGGCTCGTCCAGCACCAGTAGCTCGCGCTCGGCGGCCAGTGCACCGGCGATGCCCAGGCGCTGCTTCATGCCCAGGGAGTAGGCGTGCACGGCGAGCCGGGCGGCGCGCGCGAGCCCCACGCGCTCCAGCGCCTCCTCCACCCGCCGCGCCCGCGTGCCGGGATCGGAGGTGCGGTCCGCGGCGTCGAAACGGACCAGGTTGGCCCGCCCGGACAGGTAGGGGTAGAACGCCGGTCCCTCCACGAGTGCCCCGACGCGCGGCAGGACCCGCAGGGCTGCCTGCGGCATCGGCTCTCCGAGGACGCTGATGGTGCCGGAGGTCGGCGCGGCCAGGCCCAGCAGCATCCGGATCGTCGTGGTCTTGCCCGAGCCGTTGGGCCCCAGGAAACCGAACACCGCGCCGCGCGGGACGCTCAGGTCCACGTCGCGGACGGCCTGCCGCTTCCCGAACCGCTTGCTCAGCCGGCGCGTGTGGATGACCGGGTCCGCGTCCGGGGGTGGGCTGTTCACTCCTCGCCGGTTCCGGCGGCGACCTCCAGCAGGCGCTGCTGCGGCACCGCACCCGCGAGCACCCGTCCGTCGTCCGTCAGCAGGACGTTCAGCAACGGCGTGCCCAGCAGTCGTCCGCCCTCGACGTCCACGGCCAGTTCGTCCAGCAGCGCCGAGTCGGTCAGTTCCCCGGGGCTGGACCCCGCGGGGATCACCGTGACGGCCTCCCAGCCCTCGCCGACGACCTCGCCCCGGGACCGGTCACCGGAGACTGTCCCCCGGTGCCCGTCCTGCCAGGTCCCGGCTGCACCGGGCCGCATCCCGCAGTCCGGGAAGGACTTCTCCTCCACCGTGGCCCCGGCGGGCGGTTGGAAGTCGAACAGGCCGGCGTCGGGCGCCTCCGGGGTGAACTCCGTGAAG
>JAPFFX010000307.1 GCA_026645375.1 Citricoccus sp. WCRC_4
TCGCCGTCTACGCCACGTTCCTGAACCGCGCCTACGACCAGGTCCTGATGGACGTCGGCCTGCACCGCGCCGGCGTGACGTTCGTCCTGGACCGCGCCGGCGTCACCGGTCCGGACGGCCCCAGCCACCACGGCATGTGGGACCTGGCGCTGCTGCAGTCCGTGCCCTCGCTGCGGATCGCCGCGCCGCGGGACGCCGAACGGCTCCGCGAGGAACTGCGTGAGGCCGTGGCCGTGGAGGACGCGCCGACCGTGGTGCGGTTCTCCAAGGGCTCGGTCGGCCCGGAGATCGCCGCCCTGGAACGCCTGGACGACGGCGTGGACGTGCTGCTGCGCCTCGGCGCGGCCTCCGAGGAGCCCGGTGCCGAGCGCGATGTGCTGATCATCGCCGTCGGTGCCCTGGCCGAACTGGGCCTGGACGTGGCCGCCCGGCTGGCCGACCAGGGCATCTCCGCCACCGTCATCGACCCCCGGTGGGTCCTGCCCGTGCGCCGCTCGGTCATCGAGATGGCCGCGGACCACCGGATCGTCGTCTGCCTCGAGGACGGGGTGCGGGCCGGTGGCGTCGGCTCCCGCATCCGGCAGGAGATGCGCGCCCACGGCGTGGACACCGCCCTGAACGAGGTCGGCCTGCCCGTGGAGTTCCTGGCCCACGGCAGCCGCGAGCAGGTGCTGGAGCGCACGGGCCTGACGGCCCGCCAGGTCGCCCAGGACACCGTGGCGCAGGTCCTCGGCACCAAGGTGCCGTTCGCCCGGCCGCTCACCGGCCAGGACACCGGCCCGATCCCGACGACGAAGGAGCAGTCTTGAGCATCGTCCGCACCTACCGGCGCAGCGAGTCCGACGGCCAGCCCCGGCTGGACTACCGCGAGGCCTGGTTCGCGCCCGGCAGCGGCGAGGTGGTGGTCCACCACGGTCGGGTGGGCACCACCGGCACGACGTCGGCCGAGAAGGTCGCGGACGACGCGGCCGGTGAGGAACTCCTCGCCAGTTTCGCGGCGCAGTGCACCGAGGACGGATTCGCCGAGCTGGCCGCGGAGGAGCTGGACCGGTTGCAGGTCGCCTACCGGCTCAAGGGCTACGAACCGACGCAGGTCGAGCGCGGCCTCGTGGTGAGGCTCCGCGGCGAGATCACGAACCAGCTGGCCTGGCGCGGACTGGGCGAGGTCGTCGGCGAGCGGCTCGAGTCCGGGCAGGTCGTCTTCGAGGTGACCACCCCGCACCGGCGCAAGGCCGCCGCCG
This sequence comes from Citricoccus sp. WCRC_4, assembly GCA_026645375.1. Taxonomy (GTDB): domain Bacteria; phylum Actinomycetota; class Actinomycetes; order Actinomycetales; family Micrococcaceae; genus Citricoccus. The sequence continues at coordinate 1,242 of JAPFFX010000307.1, forward strand.
AGGTCCCGGCCGCCGCGAAGCTCGCGGGCGTGCAGGCCTCGCGCGTGACGACCTCCGCCTGAACCGCTCGGCCTGAACCACGCCTCCTGAACCCGCCGTCTCCGGAAGGACCCCCCCTGCCATGCAGTACCGCCGCCTCGGACGTTCCGGGCTGACCGTCTCCGTGGTCGGCCTCGGCTGCAACAACCTCGGCCGCCCCGGCACCGCCACGCTGGAGCAGGACGGCACCGACGCCGTCGTGCACGCCGCCCTGGACGCCGGGGTGACCCTGTTCGACGTGGCGGACACCTACGGTGCCACCGCCGGCCTGAGCGAGGAACGGCTCGGCGCCGCCCTCGGTGCCCGCCGCGATGACGTGGTGCTGGCCACGAAGTTCGGCATGGACGCCGGCGGGGCCAACGGCTCGGACCTCGGGGCGCGGGGCTCCCGGCGCTACATCGTGCAGGCGGTGGAGGCGTCCCTGCGGCGCCTGGGCACGGACTGGATCGACCTGTACCAGTTCCACACCCCGGATGAGGCCACGCCCATCGAGGAGACGCTGTCCGCCCTGGACGACCTGGTCCACTCCGGCAAGGTGCGGTACATCGGGCACTCGAACCGGGCCGGCTGGCAGATCGCCGAGGCCGAGTTCGTGGCGCGGCAGCTGGGCACCGAACGGTTCATCTCCGCCCAGAACCACTACAACCTGCTGGACCGCCGGGCGGAGCTCGAGGTGATGCCGGCGGCCCGCGCCTACGGCCTGGGCGTGCTGCCGTACTTCCCGTTGGCGAACGGCATGCTGACCGGGAAGTACTCGACCGGGTCCGCCCCGGAGGGCTCGCGGCTGTCCCACACCCGCACGCACATGGTCCGGGACGCGGACCTGGAGCAGTTGCGGCGCTATGGGGACTTCGCGCGGGACCGGGGGCTGAACGAGGTGGACCTGGCCTTCTCCTGGCTGGCCGCGCAGGATCCGGTCGCCTCGGTGATCGCCGGTGCCACCCGCCCGGAGCAGGTGCGGCAGAACGCCGAGGCCGTGCGCTGGGTGCCGACGCACCAGGAACGGGCCGAGCTCGACCAGATCTTCCCGGCGGTGCCGAAGGTCGCGCTGTTCTAGTGGACTCTTTCGCCCTGACCGCGGTCGAGGTCCTGGTGTGGATCGTGGCCCTCGCCGTGTTCGCGGTGCTCGTCACCGCCCTGGTGTCCCTGTCGCGCTCGCCCCTGGACCCGGCCCGGCGGATCCCGTGGGCCTTCGCGATGTTCCTGCTGCCGGTCATCGGCCCGGCCGTCTGGCTCTGGTGGCGGTTCTCCTACTACCCGCAGCGCAAGGCGGAGCAGCCGCACTGGGATCCGAACCGCCGCGAGGTCATCGTCAACCCGCCGCGCCGGCCGGGAACCGGAGGGTAGCCGCCCGGGACGGGCCTAGAGGGTCACCATCACCCAGTCGCCGTCCACGGTGGCGGTGAACTCGGTCAGCGGCTTCTGTGCCGGCCCCCCGAAGGGCACCCCGGTGTCCACGGCGAAGTGGGAGCCGTGGCACGGGCAGGCGAAGACGTCCTGACCGGACTCCGTGGCCGGGGCCACCGTGCAGCCCTGGTGCGTGCAGACCGCCGAGAAGGCGTGGACGACCTCCTCCGCCTCGCGCCGAAGCAGCAGGGTGCGGCCTTCCACCTCGACCGAGGCGGACGTCCCCACGGGCAGCTGGTCCGTGGGCAGCGTCTGGGTCGGGGTGCCGCCCACGTGGTGGGAGGGCGCGTCGGCCCGGTTGCGGATCTGGTCCGTGCACCCTGCCAGCCCCACCGTGGCCAGCCCCGTCGCGCCGAGCACCGCACCTCGTTCCAGGAAGGCCCTGCGGGAGGTGCCGCAGTCGCACCCGGCGCCCGGGCCGGCGTCGGGAGCGGGACCCGCACCGGAGGAACGGGGGGACGGGGAACTGGGGCCTGGCTGGGCGGTAGTCGTCATCCCCCCATTATCGGCCCGCGACGGCTCAGCCGTGGAACCTGGTGCCGTTCACGCGCTGTGAGGCACCGACGTGGTCCAGGTAGGGGGTGATCCCGCCCAGGTGCATCGGCCAGCCGGCGCCCAGGATCATGCACAGGTCGATGTCCCGGGCGTCGGCCACCACGCCCTCGGCGAGCATGAGGCCGATCTCCTCGGCCAGGGCGTCCTGGACGCGCACGAGCAACTCCTCGCCGCTCTGGGGGGAGTCGCCCTGTTCCAGCAGCGCCGCCGTGCCGGCCGGGATCGTCTCACCCGAGGCGCCGTCGGACTCGGCCTCGACCCGGTCGCCCTTCAGGTCCTTGGCCCAGAGGGCGGTCCTGCCCGCGTCGATGAGGCGCTGCAGGTTGGCGGAGACGGGGAAGCGCTCGTCCCCGAAGGCGGCGTTGAGGGACTCGGTGACGTGCTGGGCCACCGGGATGCCCACCATGGCCAGCAGCGTGAAGGGCGTCATCGGCAGCGCGAGGGAGTCGAGGGCGTGGTCGGCCGTGCCCGCCGGGGTGCCCCCGTCGAAGGAGGCCTGCACCTCGCCCATCATGCGCAGCAGGATGCGGTTCACCACGAAGGCCGGGGCGTCCTGGACGAGGACGGCGGTCTTGCCCAGGGTCCGGGCCGTGCCGAAGGCGGTGGCCAGGACCTCGTCCGTGGTGGCCGGACCGCGGACGATCTCCAGCAGCGGCATGGCGGCCACGGGGTTGAAGAAGTGGAACCCGACGAGCCGTTCCGGGTGGTCCAGGTCCGCGGCCATCCCGGTCACGGAGAGCGAGGAGGTGTTGGTGGCGAGGATGCAGTCGGCGGAGACGATGGCCTCGAGCTCGGCAAGGACCCGCTTCTTGACGCCCATCTCCTCGAAGACCGCCTCGATCACGAAGTCGGCGTCCGCGTAGACGTCCTTGGACACGGAACCGGTGATGAGCCCGGCCAATTCGGTCCCGGCCTCGGCCGAGAGCCTGCCGCGGGAGACCAGCCGCTGCGCCTGGGACCGGACGTGGGCCAGGCCGCGGTCCACGCGCGCCTGGTCGATGTCCGTCATCACCACCGGCACGCGCAGTCGCTGGGCGAACAGCAGGGCCAGCTGGCCGGCCATCAGCCCGGCACCGACCACGCCGACCTTGCGCACCGGCCGGGCGAGGGAGGCGTCCGGGGCCCCGGCGGGGTCCTTGGAGCGCTTCTGCACCACGTCCAGGAAGGCGTAGACGGTGCGGTGGAACTCGGGGGTCTGGGTCAGGTGCGCCAGCGCGGCGCACTCGGCGGCGGCGGACTCAGCCCGGCTGCGGTGCCGGCCGGCCTCGAGGAGTTCCAGGACGGTGGCCGGTGCCGGGACATGACCGCCGGTCTTCTCGGCCACGATCCGGCGGCCCTCGGCGATGGCCTCGTCCCAGGCGGCATCCGAGCGGTCCCGGTCCCGCTGCGACTCCAGGGCGGTCAGGGTGTCCGCGTCCCCGGTCACGACGCCGGCGGCCCACGCCAGCGAGGCGTCGAGGAACCCGGTG
>JAPFFX010000318.1 GCA_026645375.1 Citricoccus sp. WCRC_4
TCAGGCCTGGGGCGCCTCACCGTCCACGCTGAACGCCCACATCACCCCGTAGCGGTCGAAGACCTGTCCGTACCAGCCACCCCACGGGGCCCGTTCGAAGGGCATGCCCACCGAGCCGCCGCCGTCCACGAGCTTCCGGATGACCGACTCGGCCTCCTGGGTGCTCTCCAGCGTGTAGAGCAGCGAGTACGCGGTGTCCCGCAGCGGGTACTCCTTCTCGTCCATGACGTCACCGCCGGCGAGTTCGCCACCGGGCAGGCTCAGGGTGACGTGCGCCACGGACTGTGGGTCGGGCGTGAAGGGCATGCCCTCCATGGCCGGCATGTCCCCGTAGCGCATGATCTCCAGCTCGCCCCCGAAGACCTCGTGCCAGTGCTCGAAGGCCTCGGCGGTGGTCCCGGGCAGGGAGATGTAGGTGGCCAGGTTCTTGCTCATGCTCATGCTCCTGTGCTGGGCGGTGGCCGGCTCGGGGCTGGCTCGGTGCTGGGTGGACCGTGACATCAGCCCTCGGAATGGGTGGCTCCAGCTTCCCGCCGCCGGCGGTCCGGCGCACCTCCGATCCTGCGCAGCGATGGCCAGGGGGTGGTCATAGACTGGGCCGATGGCCACCGACGATCCCTCGGCGATGTCCGAGGCCGCGATCCGAGCCCGGGCGGCCTCGGCCGGGCTGATGCTCGACGACGGCCCGGTCCGGGTCAACGAGATGGGCCTGGACTTCCGCGTGGCGATCGCCCGGGACACCGCCGGTCAGGACTGGGTCCTGCGGATCCCCCGCCGGCCGGACGTCACCGCCAGGGCCCAGGACGAGGCCGTGACCCTGCGCCTGGTGGCCCCTCACCTGACCCCGGCCGTTCCCGACTGGCGGATCAGCAGACCGGACCTGATCGCCTATCCCCTGCTACGCGGGGAGCCCGGACTCACCCTCGACGACAGCGGGGACCCGGTCTGGCACCTGGACATGGCCTCATCGATCTACGCCCGGTCCCTCGGGGACTTCCTGGCCGAACTGCACGGCATCGACCCGGACGAGGCCACCACCGCCGGGGTGCGGACCCGGAGCCCTGCCGAGGTGCGCCAGGCGTGGCGCACGGACATCGACCGGGTGGCCGCCGAGTTCGAGGTGGCGCCGGACCTCCGGGACCGGTGGGGCTCCTGGCTGGACGAGGACAGCTACTGGCCGCAGTGGTCGGTCCTCACCCACGGAGAGGTCTATCCCGCGCACACGCTCGTGGTGGATGAGCAGATCACGGCGGTCCTGGACTGGACGACGGCGGCCGTGGACGACCCCGCCCGGGACTTCGCCTTCCATCACGCCTCGGCCCCGGCGGAGGCCTTCGCGGCGACGCTCCAGCGCTACACGGAGCGCGGTGGCCGGGTGTGGCCAAGGCTGGCCGAGCACTGCGCCGAGCTGCTCTCCGCCAGCCCCGTCGCCTACGGCGTCTTCGCCCTGGACACCGGAATCGAGGAGCACCGACAGGCCGCCGCGGCCCAGCTGAATCCCGCGGGCTGACGGCCGGTGTGGACCCGGCGGACGGGCCGCTCGGATGCGTCCACGGGCCGTTCACCCCGTGGACGCCGTCCAGTCACCCACGGTGACATCGCTTCGCGTGGGCGGTCTACCATGACGGCGTGGAGACCAACAGACCGGTGACGGCATTCGTGCTCGCGGGCGGCGGCGTGCGCGGCGCCGTGCACGTGGGGCAGTTGCGAGCCCTGCTGGAGCGGGACATCACCCCGGACATGATCGTGGGGACCTCCGTCGGTGCCCTCAACGGCGCCGTCGTCGCCCGCAACCCCCATCCCGACGTGGCGCACGAACTCCTCGAGATGTGGCAGACCGACGAGGCCCGCGCCATCTACGGCCAGTCCTGGCTCAGCCAGGCCGGGCGGGTACTGCGGGGCCGGACCCACACCCTCTCCGCCCAGCCCCTCTGGGACCTGGTCAGCATGCACTTCCCCAACGACGCCCGGATCGAGGACCTCGAGCTGCCCTTCATCACGGTCGCCACCTCGATCGAACGTGCCTGCGAGCAGGCGTTCGACTCCGGCCTGCTGGTCCCGGCCGTCGTCGCCTCCTCCACGGTGCCCGGCCTCCTGCCTCCCACGCAGATCGCCGGCGAGCACTACCTCGACGGCGGCCTGGTCGCCTCGGTGCCCCTGGGCCAGGCAGTGCGCCGCGGCGCCACCACCATCTACGTGCTGCAGGCGGGCCAGCTGGACCGTGAGCTCACCGTCCCGAAGTCCATGTTCGACACCCTGCGGGTCTCCCTGGCCATCTCCCGCCGCAACAGCTTCACGCACGCCTTGGAGCACGTCCCGGACGGCGTCACCGTCCACATCCTGCCCACCGGTGGACGCCCGAACGTGCGCGGGATGAAGTCCATGGTCTCCCTCGAGCACACCGTGGAGCGGGCCGAGCTGGCCTACGCGGCCACCTCGACCGCCTTGGACCGCGGCGTGATGCTCTGATCGTCCATCTTCTCGGCGGCGGCCAGGATGTTCTTCGCCATCGCCGGGAAGACGAGTGCATGGAACGGCAGGATGGCCCGCCAGTAGAGCCGCCCCAGGATTCCCTGCGGGATGAACACGGCGCGCTGGCGGTAGCTCGACCCGCCCCCCTCCCGCGCGTCGACGCCCAGCTGCAGCCAGGCCCGTCCACCCGTCTTCATCTCGGCCCTCAGCGTCAGCAGCCGGCCCGGGTCGATCGCCTCGACGCGCCACCAGTCCACGTGGTCGTTGACCTTGAGCTGGCCCGGGTCCCGCCGGCCGCGGGCCATCCCGTAGCCGCCCAGCACCTGGTCCATCACCCCGCGGATCCGCCACAGCACGGACGTCGAGTACCACCCGGTGGTCCCGCCGATCGCCTCGATGGCGCGCCAGACCGCCTCGGGAGAGGCGTCGCCGTCGCGCTGGCGGACATCGGTGAAGACCGTGTGGCCGGCCCACTCCGGATCGGAGGGCAGCGGTTCGGCGGGGTCGCGGACGGCCAGGACGTCGTCGTCCCACGTGGCCGGTACGTCCCCCGCGAGCTGGCGGGCGATGGCGCGCCGGCAGGCCTCGCGGTAGGGCGTGAGTCCGCCGGGCGGGTCGGGGATCAGGGCCGCGATGTCGTGTTCCTCGGAGACCGCGTCCTCGGCCATGGACGCCGCCAGGGGCATCGCGATCCCCCGCGGGATGGGGGTGACCATGCCGATCCAGAACCCCGAGAGCCGCGGCGCCGGCAGCGGGGTGGTGAAGATCGTGCGCTTCGACAGACCCGCGACCTCCGCGTAGTCGGACATCATGGTCTTGAACGGCTGGCTCGTCCCGCAGCCGATGTCGAAGGTGCGATTGACCGGCGCGGTCAGGGCGCAGGCGTGGGCGAGGTAGTAGAGCACGTCCCGGATGGCGATCGGCTCGATCCGGTTGTCCAGCCACTTCGGTCCGGGCATGACCGGCAGCCGCTCCGTGAGGTGGCGGATCATCTCGAAGGACACGGACCCGGAGCCGATGATGACCCCGGCCTCGAACACCAGTGCCGGGACGGTGCCCTCCAGCAGGATCCGCGAGACCTGCTCCCGCGAGCGCATGTGGTCGGAGAGGTCCTCCAGCGGCTTGTCCGGGTGCAGGCCGCCGAGGAAGACGACCTGCTGGACGCCGGCGTCGGCCGCGGCCTGCGCCACCGTCTCGGCGATGAGTCGTTCGCGGTCGATGAAGTCGTCGCCCTTGCCCATGGAGTGGACGAGGTACAGCACGGTGTGGACGTCCCGCATGGCCTCGCGGACCTGGTCGGGCTCCTGCAGGTCGGCCTCGGCCCGCTCGACGGCGTCGAACCACTCCCGGGAGGCCAGGTCGTCCAGGTGCCGGGCCGTGGCCCGGACGGTGAACCCGGCGGCGAGCAGTTCCGGGACCAGTCGACCTCCCACGTAGCCGGTGGCACCGGTGACGAGCACCCTGCGGCCCGCTCCGTCCGGCAGGGACAGGCCGAGGGGCGAGTCGGGGAGGTCCTGGTCGGACGGGTCGGAGGAGAAGGGTCGCTGCTCGGCGTGGTGGCTCATGGACCCACGCTAGCCGCAGGCCCGCGGCGACGGTACCGGTGGCGTGGACGCACACGGTCCGGTCCCGGCGCGGCCGCGACACTGTTCAAGCCCCGTCTCCGTCTGCTGGACTGCAGGGACACCGCAACCCGAGGAGAGCCCATGAGCACGAAGGATCCCGTCAAGACCCTGCTGGAGAAGCTGGCGGACACCGGCGTATGCATGCTGACCACCACGCACGAGGGACGGATCTACAGCCGCCCCATGGCGCTGCAGGAGGTGGACGACGACCATTCACTATGGTTCCTGACCCGGCTGACGAGTCCCAAGATCGAGGACACCACCGGCGGCCAGGCCGTGAACGTGACGGTGGCGGAAAAGGGCTTCTGGGCCTCGGTGTCCGGCACGGCCACGGTGGTGCGTGACGTAGAGCGTCAGAAGGAGTACTGGAGCAAGGCGACCGAGTCGTTCTACGGCGACGCCTCCCCGGAGGATCCGCAGGTCGTGCTCCTGAGGGTCGAGCCGGACACCGCCGAGTACTGGGACTCCCCCGGGCTGGCGGCCACGGCCTTCGAGATGGTGCGCGGCAAGGTCACCGGGGAGCCGGCCCGGCCCGGTGACAATCCCACCGTCCAGCTCTGACCCGGTGACCGTGGCTGCCGGCCGGCCCCGCGCTCTCGCGGGCGCCGGACGGCAGGTCAGCGCTCGACGTCGATCACGATCTTGCCCCGGGCCTCGCCGGACTGGCTGAGGCGGAAGCCCTCGGCCACCTCGGCCAGGGGCAGGACCCGGTCGATGTCCAGGGTCAGCTCCCCTCGCTCGACCCGCGCCAGCAGGTGTGCGAGCCCGTCGCCGTCCGGGCGGACCCACAGCCAGCGCCCGCCGTGGTCCTCCACGGCGGGGTCGGCGATGGACACATGCCGGCCGCCCTCGTGCAGCACCGCGAGGGTCGTCTCCAGGACGCCCTCGGCGCCGGAGAAGTCGGCGACCGCCTGGACGCCGTCGGGGGCCAGTTCCCGCACGCGCTCGGTGAGCCCGTCGCCGTACCGGACGGGCACCACGCCCACGGCCTCCAGCTTCGGGAAGTTGGCCTCGGAGGCCGTGCCGATCACGCGGGCGCCGGTGGCCACCGCCAGTTGGCAGGCCAGGTACCCGACCCCGCCGGAGGCCGCGTGGATCAGCACGGTGTCGTCGGCCGTGGGGGCCAGCACGTCGACGGAACGGCGGGCGGTCAACCCGGTGAGGGGCAGTGCCCCGGCCACGTCGTCCTCCACGCCCTCGGGGATGACCGCGGCGAACTCGGCCGGAACGGTCACGTACTCGGCGAAGGTGCCGCCGGAGACCACCATCTTGCGGGCGTAGGCCGCGACCCGCTGGCCCGGGCTGAACTCCGGGGTGTCGGGCCCGACCTCCTCGACGATGCCGGCCACGTCCCAGCCGGGCACCACCGGGAAGTGGGCATCCATCATCGCGTCGAGGCCGCCGGACATCACCTTCCAGTCCACCGGGTTGACCGAGGACCGCCTGATCCGGATCAGGACCTGACCGGGGCCCACCTTGGGCCGCGGCAGGTCGGTCATCTCCAGGACGCTGTTGTCTCCGTATCGGGAATACGTCATAGCTCGCATACCGGGCGCAACCATGGATCAGTGGTGGCTATTCCTCACCTCCATCTCACCGGCCTCACTGGGTGTGCGAGGTGGCGATGTGCAGTTCCTCCAGGATGGACAGCACCGGGGTGCCCGGCTGCCCGATGGCATACAGCATGCTGGCCATGGCCTGCCGGACGGCCGCGGCCGGCCGCGTGGACCCGTGGGCGTTGGCGAACCGCATGAGGTGCTCGACCAGGGTGATGCGTTCGGTGGTGCGTTCCTCGCTGGGATCGTTCAGGGTGTCCTCGATGGCCAGGATGGCCAGGCGGGTGGCCACGGCGGCCAGCGTGTCATAGCTGGCCCCGCAGCTGGTGAACGCCACGGCGGTGCGGTAGTCGGTGGTCAGCAGGGGGATCGGGGTGGTCGTAGGGGTGGTCATGACGACCTCGGGTGGGTGAGTGGTCTTTCCGTTGGACGGGACCACCGTAGGGCCGGGCACGGACACGTTAAGCCCTCGACCAGCTCGCGCTGGACCGCGTCCACCGTCCCGGCCACGCGCGCGTCGCTCCACGGCAGGACCCCCCCCGCGGGATCAGCAGCAGGGCGGCGTCCAGCCCGGTGGAGCCGTAGGACTGGGTGAAGGTGCGCCGCACCGGGTCGTATCCGCGGTCACAGACCTCGTCGTGGATCTCCTGGCACAACGCCCGCCACCGCTCCGGCGTGGTCCGCCCGGCCCACCCAGTCCGTCCAGAACCTCTCGGTGCAGGACGGGTCGCCGGCTGCGTCGCGGGGCGCGGGCGGGCTGTGGTGGGAGGGGTGTTACGTCAGGACGAAGGGCACGCTCTGGCCGGCGGCGACCTCGAACTCGGCCACCGTCGGCGAGCCGGAATCAGGTCCGGGTGTGCCGAAGGAACCCGCGCAGCACCTCGACGAACTTCTCCGGCTCCTGCGAGTGCACCCAGTGGCCGGCCTCGCGGATGGTCACCCGGTGGGTCCTGGGGAACAGCGCGCGCATGATGGGTGCGTACTCGTCCCGGACGTAGTCCGACCGGCCACCGGCCACCCAGAGCACCGGCCCGTCGTAGACCGCGTCACCGGCGTCCGGGAAGCCACCGATCGCGTCCAGGCTGGACCGCAGCAGCTCCAGGTTCGGCTCCCAGTGGAAGCCGTCCCGTCCGCTCCGCAGGTTCTGGAGCAGGAACAGCCGCGTGGTGTCCCACGGGATGGGCTCCTTCAGGGCCTCGTCCGCGTCCGATCGCCGCTCGAGCGCGGACAGGTCCACGGCCGCGAGGCTGTCCAGGAGGTGGGCGAACTCGCCCTCCGCGCCCCCGGCCTGGGTGGGTGCGATGTCCACCACGACCAGCCGGGAGACCAGGTCCGGGTGGCGCAGTGCCAACACCATGGCCACCTTGCCCCCCATGGAGTGCCCGACGACGGCGACCGGGCCCTCCGCGGCGAAGTCGTCGCGGAGGGCCCGGGCCAGGGAGTCGGCCATCTGCCGGTAGTCCACCGTGTCGGTCCAGTCGGACTGTCCGTGGTTGGGCAGGTCCACCAATAGGCTCCGGTGGTCGGGCACCAGGTCCTTGGCGATCCTGGTGAAGTTCTTGCCCCGCCCGAACAGGCCGTGCAGGAAGACCACGCGGTCACCGCGGTCGCCGATGGCAGTGGTGTGCAGGGAACTCGTCTGGATGTCAGCCACAGCTTGAGCCTAGGTGAGCTCAGGCGGCGGCGAGGACCTCCGACTCGAGCCGGGCGTAACTGGCCTCCATGCCCTCGGCCATGCCGGTGCCCAGGACGGTCTCGCGCAGGCCCTCGGGGAAGGTCATGAGCAGGGACAGCAGGGTGCCGCCCTCGACCTCGGTGAGGGTGAGTTCGTTGACCACCGGCGGGCCGTCCTGGCCGGTCATCGACTCCGTGGTGACCACACGGTGCGGGGCCTCGACCTCCAGCACCTCACCCGTGAAGCCGAACCGGTCCTCGCCTCCCTCCCGCTCCCACTCGTACCGATAGGTGTCCCCGACGGCGGTGCCGACCTCGCAGACCGGCATGGACCAGCCGTCAGGACCCAGCTGCCAGCGCCTGAGCAGCTCCGGGTCGTGGTGAGCCCGCCAGACCTGCTCCTTGGTCCCCCGGATGACCCGGCTGAGCCGTGCCTGGTCGTGCCCGATCAACTGGGTCCGCACCGACTGTCCCGCGGCGAAGGACTCCAGGTCGGCCAGGACGGCGTCCATCTGGCCCATGGCGGACAGGGTGCCCTCCTCCATGCCCATCCCCAGCAACTGCTCGAGCTGCTCGGCCGAGTCGAAGTGGGTCGTGGTGGTCACCCGGGAGCCGGCGTCCGTCTCCTCGAAGGTGAAGACCATGCGCATGGTCGGCATCTCCTCGTTCTTCGACCCGTCCTCGGCGCGGAAGCCGTCCAGCACCTCGAAGGAACGGCCGGGATCGACGGCGAGGTACTCGAAGTACCCACCGGCCTGCTCCCCGTCCGGTCCGGTCATGTAGTAATGCGACTCACCGCCGGGATAGAGGTCGTGCCGGGTGAAGGTGGCCGGCCAGTCGACCGGGCCCCAGAACCGCTCCAGCTGGCGCGGGTCCGCGTAGGCGTCCCAGAGCCGGCGGACGGGAACGGGGAATTCGGCCACGATGGTCATGGTCAGGGCACTGGGGTCCTTGGAGACATCGATGACAGGCATGTCGGTGCCTTTCAGTCGGGGCGAGGCCGGGGTCAGGCGGGGGTCAGGGACTGCCGGGGGTCGCCGGGTCCTCGGGCGGTCCGCCGGCCGGGTCACCATTCGGGTCACCGGCCAGCAGTGCGTCCAGGCGGTCGATCCGCCGGCGCCAGAGCTCCTCGTACTGATCCAGCAGGAGCTGGGCCTTGCGCAGGGTGTCGGGGTTGCCGCGGACGAGGCGTTCGCGGCCCTGTGGGTTCTTGTTCACGAGTCCCGCCGATTCGAGGACGGAGACGTGTTTCTGGACGGCCGCGAACGACATCTGGTACGCGGCGGCAAGGGCGGAGACGGTGATCTCCTCGGTGAGGGTCCGCCGGACGATGTCCCTCCGCGTCGCATCGGCGAGTGCCCGGAAGATCCGGTCCACCTCGTCGTCGCTCAGCGAGAGTGACGTGTGATCGCCCACCGTTGCCTCCTGGTGCTGCCCGGCTGGATATACAACCGTATGGTTGTACGTTAGGGCGTGGCCCCCGTGGCGTCAACCCCTGCCGGCACGCACCGGCATCCGAGCCTGTGCACGCGCTGACCGCTTCCTGACCGCGACGCCCAGAGTGGGTTGCTACGGTGCCCGGGCCACCACCAGAAAGGACGGTCATCCTCATGCGGAGGAAACTGCTCACCAGCGTCGCACTCGTCGGCTCGCTCCTGGCACTCGGTGCCTGCGGCAGCGCGGACGCCGAATCCACCACCGCCAGCACGGCCTCCACCGAGGCGGCCGGCGCGAGCCAGGCTGCGCCCGAGGGTGGCCAGGAGGCCATGCCGGAGCCTGACCTGAAGGAGATCCCGGACGTCGTCGCCACCGTCAACGGCGAGGAGATCTCCGGGAAGGACTTCTCGGGTGTCTACGAGTCCCAGTTCCAGCAGATGGCCCTTCAGGCCCAGATGTCCGGCCAGGACCTCGACCAGGACGCGTTGAAGAAGCAGACCCTGGACACCATGGTGGGCAGCGAACTGCTCGTCCAGGACGCCAGGGCCAGCGGGCACGAGGCCACGGACCAGGACGTCGACGCGCTGCTGGAGGAGACCGCGAAGTCCCAGCAGCTCGGCTCCGTCGACGAGCTCATGGCCGCCTACAAGGAACGGGGTTTCGCCGAGGACCAGGTGCGTTCCGACGCCCGGAAGCAGGTGCTCATGACGGCCGCCATCGAGGAGATCGACGTCCCGAAGCCCACCGAGGCCGAACTGAAGAAGCTCTACGACCAGGCCGCCGCGGCCCAGCCCCCTGCCGAGGGCGGGGGTGGCGAGGCCTCCGGTGCGGAGGGTGCCCCCGCGGAGACCCCGGCCTTCGAGGACCTCAAGCCGCAGCTGGAACAGCAGGTGACGGCCCAGAAGCAGAACGAGGCCATCATGGAGCGCATGGAGGAACTGAAGAAGGGCGCGGACGTGGAGATCAAGCTCTGATCAGATGAGCGGCCAGGGGAAGCGCATGCCGCTCGGGTCCTGGGGGAACCGCGGTGTGGTGAGCAGCTGGCGCACCCGCGCCTGCAGGGCATCGGCCTCACGCCAGTGGAGCAGGTCCGCCAGTTCCCCGGGCACCTCCTCGGCGAGCGGGGCGACATCGGCCACCAGCCCGGCGTCGACCTCCTCGCCGGCGAAGTCCCACATCACCGTGCGCAGCTTGTACGGTGCGGCGAAGCACAGTCCGTGGTCGATTCCCCACAGGCGCCCGTCCGTCCCGGCGAGCACGTGCCCGGCCTTGCGGTCGGCGTTGTTGGCCACGAGGTCGAACAGGGCCAGCCGGCGCAACTGGTCGACCACGGCGAGCGGATCCTCGGGGCCGGCCGGTCCCGCGAGCGCCACCGCATCCGCAGCGCCGTCCAGCAGGACGAAATAGTGCCGGTCCGGGTCGTGCTCGATGAACAGCTGCACCGACCCGACGCCGAAGGGGGCCTCCTCGCGCACGACCGTGGGCGGTACGAGGCCCCAGCCGAGCGCCTCGCTGAGCAGGAAGGCGGCGCTCTCGCGGCGGTGCAGCCCGGGCGGGAAGTCCCGCAGCGGACGTTCACCGAGCTGAGGCTTGTAGATGGCCCAGTGCTGCACCTCCCCGAGGGTGAGTTCGGCGAGGAAGGTCTCGTTGCTGCTGTTCACCATCCGGCCCAGCAGCTCGATCTCCCCGCACCGGAGCAGTTCCACGTCCGGGACGCGTGGTGCTCCCGCGGGATCGGGGGACACGTCGGCAGGCACGGCGGGGACCTAGGACGCCCGGAGCTCGGCCAGCGAGTCCTGCGTGGAGTTCACGGTCAGCACCACCGGGTCCTCACCGTGCCGGTAGGCGATGGCCGAGACGGAGCACGGGCCCACGCTCAGGCGCTGGAAGCGGTTCAGCGGAGTGCCCAGGGCATCGGACACGGCCACCCGGATGGGGTCCGCGTGGGAGAAGCACACGATCGTCCCGCCCGGATGGGCCCGCCGCAGCCGCAGCAGGGTGTGGGCCATCCGGTCCCGGATCTCCACGAAGCTCTCCCCGTTCGGGAAGCGGAACGCCTCGGGTTCGTGCTGGACGGTGTGCCACTCCGGCAGCCGTGCCAGGTCGGTCAGTGACCGACCGGTCCAGTCACCGAACTCCCCCTCGATGAGCCCCGCCTCGGTGACGACCGGCACCCCGGTGCGCTCCGCCGTCGGGCCCGCGGTCTGCAGGGTGCGTTCCAGGGGCGAGGAGTACACCGCGGTGACCGGCAGCTCGGCCAGTCGCCCGGCCACCCGGTCGGCCTGGCCCCGGCCGGCCTCGGACAGGTGCAGTCCCGGGGCACGGCCCGGCAGCACCTGGCCGGTGGTGGGCGTCTGTCCGTGCCGCACCAGCAACAGCAGGGTGGGTGGCTCCGGGGTCTGGCTGTCCTGGTTCATCACGGCCAGCCTAGGACTCGCCCGGGCCCCCGGACACCCCTCGACGCGTCCCGGGTGCGGGACTAGCGTGAGGACCGTGAGCACCCGTCCCGAGATCAGCACCCTGGCCGAGCTGCGCGCCTCCGGGCACCGCATGCGGACCCTGCGCGAGGAGATTCGCGAGAACCTGCTGGCCGCCCTGGCCGCGGGCGTGGACCCCTGGCCCGGACTGCACGGCTTCGGCACCACGGTCATCCCCCAGCTGGAGCGTGCACTGATCGCCGGGCACGACGTCGTCCTGCTCGGCGAGCGCGGGCAGGGCAAGACCCGGTTGCTGCGCACCCTGAGCGGACTGCTCGACGAGTGGTCGCCCGTGATCGCCGGCTCGGAGCTCAACGAGCACCCCTATGAACCGATCACGGCCGAGTCCATCACGCGCGCCGCCACCGACGGCGACCAGCTCCCGGTCGACTGGCGGCACCGCTCCGAGCGGTACGTGGAGAAGCTCTCCACCCCGGACACCTCGGTGGCCGACCTCATCGGGGACGTGGACCCGATGCGGGTGGCCGAGGGCCGGCGCCTGGGCGACCCGGAGACCATCCACTACGGACTGGTGCCCCGGGCCAACCGCGGGATCGTGGCCCTGAACGAGCTGCCGGACCTGGCCGAGCGGATCCAGGTGGCCCTGCTGAACGTCATGGAGGAGCGGGATATCCAGGTCCGCGGCTACGTGCTGCGCCTTCCGCTGGACGTGCTGGTGGTGGCCTCGGCCAACCCGGAGGACTACACCAATCGCGGCCGGATCATCACCCCGCTCAAGGACCGCTTCGGGGCGGAGATCCGCACCCACTACCCGCTCGCGCTGTCCGATGAGATCGCCGTCATCCGGCAGGAGGCCCATCTGACGGCCGAGGTCCCGGACGTGCTGCTGGAGATCCTGGCCCGGTTCACCCGGGCCCTGCGCTCGTCCTCGGCGGTCAACCAGTCCTCGGGCGTCTCCGCGCGGTTCGCGATCGCCGGGGCCGAGACGATCGCGGCGGCGGCCCGCCACCGCGCCACGGTGCGCGGCGGTGGCACCGGCGGTCACGGCGACGGGGGCCAGGCCGGTGCCGACGACGCCGTCGCCCGGCTCGTGGACATCGAGGCGGCGGTCGACGTGCTCGGCGGCAAGATCGAGTTCGAGTCCGGTGAGGAGGGGCGCGAGGACGAGATCCTCGAGCACCTGCTGCGCACCGCCACCGCGCAGGCGGTGCGCGAGCACTTCGCGGGGCTGGACCTGGCCCCGCTCGTGGACGCCTTCGACGGACACCGCACCATCACCACCGGGGAGCGGGTCACCGCCGAGGAGTTCCTCGCCGAGCTCCCGGAGCTGGAGGACCCGGGACTGTACGACGAGATCGCGTCCCGGGCCGGGGCCAACGGCACGTCCAGCCCGGGCCACCGTGCCGGGGCCATCGAGCTCGCCCTGGAGGGGCTGTTCCTGGCCCGGGAGCTGTCCAAGGAGTCCGGGGACGGGCAGACCGTCTACGGCTGAGGAGACACCATGCGCCACGGCAGGTCATCACGCTACGGCCGCTATGCCGGCGGCCCCGATCCGCTCGCGCCCCCGGTCGACCTGTCCGAGGCCCTGGACGCCGTGGCCGAGGACGTCATGGCCGGCTACTCCCCCGAACGGGCCCTGCGCGAGTACCTGCGCCGCGGCTCCAGGACGATGACCGGACTGGACGACCTGGCCGGCCGGGTGGCCCAGCGCCGCAAGGACCTGCTCGGCCGGCACCGCCTGGACGGCACGCTCCAGGAGGTGAGGCGCCTGCTGGACGAGGCGGTGCTGGAGGAGCGCAAGCAACTGGCCCGGGACATCCGGATGGAGGAGACGGACCGGTCCTTCCGGGAGATGCAGCTGCAGAACCTTCCCTCCTCCACCGCGGCCGCCGTCACCGAGCTGTCCTCCTATGACTGGCAGTCCGCCACGGCCCGCGAACGCTACGAGCAGATCAAGGACCTGCTGGGCCGGGAGATGCTGGAGGCGCGCTTCGCCGGGATGAAGGACGCCCTGCAGAACGCCACGGACGAGGACCGGGCGGCCATCACCGAGATGCTGCGCGACCTCAACGAGTTGCTGGCCAAGCACGCCCGGGGTGAGGACACCCCGCAGGACTTCGAGGACTTCATGGCCCGGCACGGCGACCAGTTCCCGGAGGACCCGCAGGACATCGACGAGCTGATCGACGCCCTGGCCAAGCGCTCGGCCGCCGCCCAGCGCATGCTGCGGTCCATGACGCGGGAGCAGCGGGAGGAGCTCATGGCCCTGTCCGCGCAGGCCTTCGGCTCCCCCGAGCTGATGGACCAGCTCAGCCAGCTGGACACCAACCTGCAGGGCCTGCGCCCCGGGGAGGACTGGTCCGGTTCGGAGTCCTTCGACGGGGACCAGGGCCTGGGGCTGGGCGACGGCACCGGGGTGCTGCAGGACCTCGCCGAGCTCGACGAGCTCGCCGAGCAGCTCTCCCAGTCCTATGCGGGCTCGACCCTGTCCGACCTCGACGTCGACAAGCTCGACCGCCACCTGGGTGATGACGCGGCGGCCTCCGCCCGGACGCTGGCCGCCCTGGAGAAGGCCCTGCGGGACTCCGGGATGCTGCGACGCGGCACCGACGGGGACCTGCGGCTCTCCCCGAGGGCCATGCGCCGGCTGGGACAGTCCCTGCTGAAGGACGCCGCGGGCCGGCTCTCGGGCCGGCAGGGCCAGCGGGACACCCGCCATGCCGGGGCCGCCGGTGAGCTGACCGGGTCCAGCCGGCCCTGGCAGTTCGGGGACGCCGAGCCGTGGGACGTCACGCGCACGGTGACCAACGCGATCGGCCGCACGGCCGCCGAGGGCCGGGATCCGGCGTCGGGACTGCGGCTCCAGGTCCAGGACGTGGAGGTCCAGGAGACCGAGGACCGCACCCAGGCGGCCGTGGTGCTGCTGGTGGACACCTCGTTCTCCATGGCGGCCGAGGGCCGATGGGTCCCCATGAAGCGCACCGCCCTGGCCCTGCACCACCTGGTCTCCACCCGGTTCCGGGGGGACGCCCTGCAACTGGTGAACTTCGGCCGCTACGCGCAGACCGTGAAGGTCGACGAGCTCACGGCCCTGCCCCCGCTGCGGGAGCAGGGCACCAACCTGCACCACGGCCTGCTGCTGGCCGGCGCGTTCTTCCGGCAGCACCCCACCCGGCAGCCCGTGCTGCTCGTGGTGACCGACGGGGAGCCGACCGCCCGCCTGATGGCCCACGGGGAGTCCTGGTTCTCCTACCCGCCCGAGCCGGAGACCCTGCGCGCCACGGTGGCCGAACTGGACCGTGTGGGCCGGATCGGTGCGGAGATCACCTTCTTCCGCCTGGGCGACGACCCGGGGCTGGAGCGCTTCCTGGCCGCCATGGCCCGCCGGGTGGGCGGTCGCGTGGTGGCGCCGGACCCGGAGGACCTGGGGGCCGCCGTCGTCGGGGAATTCCTGCGCAGCCGGCGCCCGCGGTTCCCGTCCTCCTTCGGGGACCTGGACTGGGACTGACCGGGCCGTCCTTCCGTCCAGCGGGACGACGGGCTGGACGACGACGGCGCGCTCGCCCAGCATGGCAGGCATGAGCCCGCAGACACGCACCGCCGCCAACCAGCTGGGACGCGACGTCTCGGCGTTCCTGCCCGACCGGGACAGCCTGCGCGGGCTGCCCGAACTCGACGAGGTCCAGCAGCGGATCTGGGACCTGGCCGCACCCCACCTGCGCGTGCGCGGGAACGACCGGCATTCGCTCTACGCCTTCGGGATCGCCGCCGCGCTGCTCGAGTTCCACCCGGAGGCGGACGCCGACGTGGTGCTCCCGGCGATCCTGCTGCATGACGTCGGCTGGTCCCGTGTGCCGGAGGACGAGGTGCTGGAGGCGATCGCCCCGGGCGGCGGGAGGGCCGACCTGGTCCTGCTGCACGAGCGGGAGGGCGCCCGGCTCGCCGGTGAGATCCTGGCGGAGGTGGGTCACCCCGGTGAGCGCACCGCGCGCATCCTGGAGATCATCGACGGCCACGACAGCCGCAAGGAGTCCCTGTCCATCGAGGACTCGATCGTCAAGGACGCGGACAAGACCTGGCGGGTGACCCCGTCCGGACTGGACACCATCATGGGCTGGTTCGGCCTGGAGCGCCCGGCCGCGCTGCGCCTGGCGGCGTCCCGAGTGCACGGCCACCTGTTCACGGAGGAGGCCCGGGCCCTGGCCATGGGGCTCACGGCCCTGGAGTCACTTGCCGGTTCGGCACCGGTGCGCGCGCTGGGCTGAGGCGGGTCGCCGCGGTGGCACCGCGATCACCGTGCTGACCGCGTCCGGCCCGCGAGGCCCCGGGCGAGCAGCCGGCTGGCTCCCGGCAGGGCCATCAGGTGCAGCATCAGCAGGCGCCGGCGACGGCTGGCCTCGGATCGCGGCAGGAACCATTCGGCGCCCCTGCGGCCGGCCTGCTGGGCGGCGACGACGACGGGTCGCCATTGCTCCTGGTACCTGCACAGCGCGGTGGGGACCGAGGGGGCGGTGACGAGGTGATCGGCGAGGACGCAGGCGCCGGCGACGGCCAGTGACGCTCCCTGCCCGGCGAGCAGTGAGACCGCCTGGCAGGCGTCTCCCAGCAGCACCACGTTCCCCCGCCGCCAGTCGGGCACCTCCACCTGGGCGACCTGGTCATAGTAGACCTCCTCCCCCGGCGGACAGCGGTCCAGGGTCCGGGAGGCCACCCAGCCCAGACCGGCGTACCTGTCCTGCAATGCCGCTCGCCGATCCGCCGGCAGGGCCGGGTCGTCGCTGGTGTGTGCCATGAACACCGCCACGCGGTCGCCGTCCAGGCCGTACAGGCCGAGGGTCCGGTCCACCGTGTCCGTCATGACGAACCGGCCGGCCAGCGCCGAGTGCACCTGGCGGTCGCTGAAGGTGTAGGCCGCGGTGTGCAGTCCGAGGTACCGGATGAACTGCTCCTCGGCGCCCCACAGGTGGCGGCGGACGCGCGAGTGGATCCCGTCGGCGCCGACGAGCAGGTCGGCGTCCCGGCCCGAACCGCCGGCGAACGTGACCCGCACCCCGTCGCCTCGATCCGTGGACTGCCGGACGGTGTCGCCGTAGCGGAACTCCGCGGCGTCACCGATCGCCTCCCGCAGGGCCCGTTCCAGGTCCGGCCGCATGATGCTCAGCAGCCGGCCGTCCAGGGCCCGGGCCAGTCGGGCATACCCCAGCGAGGCGCGGGTCCGTCCCCGGTCGTCCACATAGGCCAGGGCGTCGACGTCGTAGCTCAGTTCCCGGAGCCGGCCCAGCAGTCCCATCCGCTCCGCGGCCGCGTACCCCGGACCGAAGAAGTCCATCATGTACCCCTGCTCGCGGGGACCCGGCGCGCGCTCCACCAGGGTGACCTCCCAGCCGTGGCGCACCAGTCCGTGGGCCAGGGACAGCCCGGCGATGCCGGCTCCGCAGACCACGGCTGACCCGATCATGGCCGCGACGGTATCAGCCGGTTCCCTGCCCGTCACCGACCGGTACCCGTCCCCCGTCCCCCGCACAGTGCCGTCCTCACCCGCCCCGGGAATGCCGCCGGGGCCGGGTACACGCTGACCCGGACGACGGTGGACCGCCGGAACCTTGACTTCTGTTCGGGCCGCGTCCAATCATGTGAGCCACCGACGCTCTGGTCACCACCAGACCGCGCGGCTGTCCGGTTGCCCGTTGACGAGGTGTGGCCGGATCCGCAGACCGACCGAGGGATGGACCCATGGACCACGCGAACCGACGGAGATGGTGGTTCCTCCCCACCGCAGCACTGGCAGCCGCCGCCCTGGCCACGTCCTCGGTACCGGCGTACGCCGATGCGGACGGGCGGCCGGGCCGGGACGCCCTGAGGACGTCGATCGTCGCCGCAGCGCCGGTCACGGACGACCTGACGGGCCACGTGCCCACCGAAGGGCCTGGGACGCCGATGTCCGCCGTCGATGACGTCTCCGCGGTGACGGAGTACTGGACGGCCGAGCGCATGGAGAAGGCCATCCCGGCCGACGAGCTGGAGGGCGACGGCACCGGGCAGGAATTCGGTGCGCTGGCCTCGGCCACCTCACCGGATGAGTCCCCCGCTCCCTCGGACGACTCCGACTCACCCAAGGTCATCGCCGAACCGGTTCCCCCCGCCGAGGCCCCGGCCGGCACCCAGGCTCCGGCAAGCGCCGAGTCCTCCCCGGTCGAGGCGGGCGACTCCCCCACCAACGGCAAGGTCTTCTTCCGCAACCAGCAGGACGGACGGGACTACGTCTGCTCCGGGTCCGCGGTGAACAGCGCCTCGAAGCGTCTCGTGATCACGGCCGGGCACTGCGTGCACGGCGGGCCGGGAGAGACCTGGCACGCGAACTGGGTGTTCGCCCCCGGGTACGATCACGGGCCCGGGCCGGAGGCGACGTTCGCGGCGGCATCGTTCAGGGCCTTCGACGAGTGGATCACCTATGGCGCGAGCGGCCGGGGATTCAGTTCCGACGTGGCCTTCGTGACCACCCAGGACAACGAGAACGGCGAGACCGTGGCCGACGCCGTGGGGGGCCACGGACTGGCGACCGGCGGCAGCCGGGAGTTCGACGCGTCCATCTTCGGCTATCCCGTCAACCTGGACGCCGGCGAGCGGATGTGGACGTGCACGGGAACGACCGGCACCCAGCAGATCGACACCTTCCTCTTCCCCTCGATCAGCGGCTGCGACTTCGGCCCGGGCTCCTCCGGTGGTCCGTGGCTCGCCGAGTACGACGACTCGACCGGCCGGGGCTACGTGCGCAGCGTGACATCGTTCGGCCCCTCGAACAGCACGGCGTACATCAGCGGCCCCCACTTCGATGAACGCGTCGAGGAGCTGTACGAGGCCGCTGCCGACGACTGGAGTGGTGAGGCCCCGTGACACCGCTCTCCCGCGGTGGGTACCGCCTCGTGGCCGTCCTGGCCGGCGTGGCCCTGCTGACGGCGGTGGGCGTGGGCTGCGCCCGTCAGGATCCCGGTGCCGGAGGCGAGACCGGTGGGGGTGAGGTGAGCGGCAGCTCCACCGCCCACCCCGCGCCCACGCAGGACACCACCGGGGACGCCGTCGTCGACGACGAGCCCCGGGCCGACCTGACGGGCCAGCAGGTCGTGGAGTGGACGGAGTACGAGGTCGTCTCGGAACGGGAACTGCGCTTCCACTTCCCGACCGGTTCGCCCGACTGCTACGGAGCGCGGGCGGCCGTCGAGGAGGACGACTCGGGCATCCGGGTGGCCACGATCGTCGGCCTCGTGCCGGATGCGCCGGAGAACTGCGCGCTGGTGGGCCGGACTGCCTCCATCGTGGTGACGACCGAGACCCCGGTCGGGGACCGCACGGTGGAACACCTCGAGGTGGCCGGCGAGGACCTGCCGTAGCGCCCAGGGCGGCCGCAGCACCGCTCGTGCGGCCGTTCAGACGTCCTGTGCTCGGCCAGCCCGTGCGACCGGCTCAGGTACTGGTCGTCAGTGCCCGTGCCCCTCAGGGTCCCGGTCCGCGTCGGCGTGCTCGCCCTCGCGTGCGGCGTCGCCTTCCGCGGCGGACCGGGGGGCCTCTGCGTGGCCGGTGACCACGGCCATCTCCACGGGGCTCACCGGCAGGCCGACCTCGTTGACGACCTCGCCGGCCTCCAGGTCCACCACGACCAGCTTCTGCCGTTCGGCGTCGGTGACGTAGGCCATCGATCCCGCGGTCTTGAGGATGGGACCGGGCTGTTGCCACTCGTCCTTCTCCTCCCAGGGCTCGATCACCGGGATCTCGCCGGCGATCGTCCCGGTCTGCTCGTCGATGACCTTCAGCTCACCGTCGTAGGTCAGCACCAGGGCCTGCCCCTCCGGCCCCCGGGCCAGGGACCGGAACCAGTACGACGAGCCCAGCTCCACGGTCCGCATCGAGTCACCCACCGAGTCGATCAGGGCCACCCGGGTGGGACGTTCCAGGTCGGCCTCAGCCTCGGTCTTCAGGTCCGCGAGGACGACCGGGGAGGCCTCGGAACCGGCGAGGTTGCCGTTGCGCACGTAGTCACCCTCGACAGGCACCTTGTGGAAGGCTCCGCCCCGGTAGATGACCGGGCCGTCCTCGCAACCCAGCACCACCACGTCACCGCTCTCGTCCGGGGCGGCCGTGGCCTCACCGTGCACCCCGGGGCATTCCGAGGTCTCGGCGATGACCTCGTCGCCGTCCTTGACCTGCACGGTGTCCCGCGACTCCTCGGTGCCCTGGGTGGTCAGCAGCGTGCCATCGACCAGCTCCAGGGCCACGCCATGGTGGGCGGCGCCGGTGGATGCCTGCTCGGTGCGGGGCTGGCCCTCCTTCAGGTGCTCGGACGTGAAGGTCTGGATCGAGCCGTCACCGTCCGCGAAGAGCGTGGTCAGCCCCTGGTGGACCACCACGTGCCCGGCGTGCGGGGCGTCGAAGCGGATCCCGCTCAGGCCCGGCTCGGAGGTGTAGTAGTGGAAGTGCCCACCGTGGCCCTGCGCATCGATGCCGGCGTTGTAGACCTCGAAGCCGTCTCCGCCGACGACCATGACGTGCTGGCCGTCCCCGGCATTGCCCAGCCGCCAGAACCCCGGCCTCCGCTCCTCGTGGACCACCTCGCCGGTCTCGGCGTCCACGGTGAGCAGGCCCCCCTCATGGCTGAGCACCACCCGGGGGGCGATCGCGGCGACCTCGGTCCGGGAGGCGCGCTGCTCCGCATTGACCGGACCCGCAGCGGCAGACGCGGCGGACGAGGAGGCACCCGCGGCGCCGTCGTCGGCGGAACCGCCTGTTCCGGCACCACCCGCCCCCGGCGCGCAGGCGGAGACGATCAGGGCCACGGCCCCCAGCGCGGTGGCCGAACCCAGGGGGCGTCGACGGCGCAGCCAGGGGTTGGCCGCACGGATCGGGACGGTCACGGGCGAGGGACGCTCAGAGGGCGGAGAAGGCGGGTACGAGGTGTGCATGCGGCCGACTCTAACCGTTAATGAGAATCATTTGCAATAGAGGTCATGCGCCGGACACCCTGGGCGGGTCCGCGTGCGTGGCCAGACCGCTGCCGCCCCTTCGGTGAGACGTCCGGGTCAGCGCACCACCTCGCGGTGTCCGGCATCCAGCCGGCGGGTCCAGCCACGGTCATCGAGCAACTCCAGCAGCGGGATCGCCACCCGCCGGGTGGTGCCCAGCGCCCGGCGGGCCTGGCTGGTGGTGAAAGGCTGGTCCAGCCGGGCCAGCTCCCGCATCGCCAGGGCCGGCGCCGTGGGCAGCAGCACCACGGACCCGTCCAGCCGCAGCAGGCGTCCGAGCCGTTCCGCCGCGGCCAGCTCGCGGGCCCCCAGCTGCAGGGCCGTCAGTTCGTCCCCCTCCGGGGCGCTGAAGGGCTCCCGCGCCAGGCGGTGCTCGACGGCGGCCACGGCGTCTTCCGCGGCGCCGAGCCCCCGGTGCTCACCCGGCAGGGTGAGGTAGCCGGCCTCGTGCACGAGCCCGGCCGCGGCCACCACGGCCTCCAGCAGGACCGGGTCCGGCGCGGCCAGCAGGTCCAGGGCGGCACCGCGGCTCAGCCCGGGGGCCAACGGGTCCCGTTCGGCCAGCCCGGTCACCGCGGCGCGCACGCGCTCACACCAGCCGGCCAGGACGGGTTCGTGGACCCACCACTGGCCCAGCCGGCGGACCCCCACCGCGTCCTCCGGCACCGCCAGCCCGAGCCGGTCCAGGTCCTCGGCCCGCACCGCACCCCGGCGGGCGATCTCCCCGAGGGGGTCGCCGCCGTCGGGCATGGCCGCCAGGGTCGCGGCGCGGCGGGTGCCGTCCCCGCGGCGGGTGAGCTCCGGCGGGTCCACGTCCAGCACCCGCACCCCGCCCAGGATCGTCCGTGCCCCCGGATCGCGCAGCACCAGCCGGTCACCGGGCACCAGCGGCAGGCGCCTCTGGAGCGTCAGCCGGGCGTGGGCGTCGTCGAAGGGACGCACGTGGACCGGCGCGGTGGCGGTGCCGACGTGCACCAGCAACTCCGCGGGGGCCTCGGCCAGGCTCCCCCCGGTGGTCCGGCGGACGTCCACGACGACGGCCAGCGGCCAGGCGCCGGGCGTGACCAGGACGTCCCCCCGGTGCACGGCCTCGGCGTCCACCCCGCGCAGGTTCACCGCGACCCGGCTGACCGGGCCGAGGGACTCGTGGGGGGCGTTGCGGCTGTGCAGCGCGCGGACGGAGACGGCGCGCGGTGCACCCGCGCCGAGCAGCTCCAGCCGGTCACCGGTGGCCAGCGTCCCGGCGGCCAGGGTGCCCGTGACCACGGCGCCGGACCCCTTGACCGTGAAGGACCGGTCCACCCACAGCCGGACCCGCCCGGTGGCGTCCGGAGCGCCGGTGGCGGCCAGCACGTCATCGAGGGCCTGGCGCAGGTCCTCGAGTCCGGCACCGGTCGCCGCGGACACCACGACGGCGGGCGCCCCGGCGAGTCCGGTCCCGGCGAGCTCGGCGCGGATCCGGTCCAGCACGG
>JAPFFX010000344.1 GCA_026645375.1 Citricoccus sp. WCRC_4
GCCGAGGCCAGTGAGTTCTGCCAGCTGAACTACGGGGTGGACTTCCCCATGTTCGCCAAGGTCGAGGTCAACGGCTCCGGCGCCCATCCGCTGTTCGGCTGGCTGCGTCAGGAGACCTCCGGCCTGCTGGGGGACGCGATCAAGTGGAACTTCACGAAGTTCCTCGTCGGCCGGGACGGCCGGGTCATCGAACGCTTTGCCCCGACGACGGCGCCCGGCAGGATGCGCGGCGCGATCGAGGAGGCACTGGGGGAATAGGCCCCGGGCGGGCCACGTGGGCGGGATCACGGTGCCCGGATGGTGACCGAGCAGGCCTGTTAGCCTCGGCCAGGTCCATGTCCCATCCGACCCGCCCCGAAAGGCGACACATGTCCTCCCCCGCTTCCGGACCGCCCCACACGCTGTCCGACGACTCGAGCACCAGTCCCGCGACGACGCCCCGGGCGAAGATCCTCAAGCCGGTCTTCATCCCCGCGGCGGTGATCATCATCGGCCTCATCGTGGCGTCGATCGTCTTCGCCAACGTGGCCGGTGACGCCCTCACCGAGGCGACGACCGAGCTCAATGAGGCCATCACGAGCGGCGTCGGCTGGTGGTACGTCATCGCCGTCAACGCGTTCCTGGTGTTCGTGCTGTACTGCGCGATCTCGAAGGTGGGGCGCATCCGGCTGGGACGGGACGACGAACGCCCCGAGTTCGGCCTGATGTCCTGGTTCCTCATGCTGTTCAGCGCCGGCATGGGCATCGGCCTGGTGTTCTTCGGCGTGGCCGAGCCGCTGTGGAACTTCGTGGCACCGCCCGGTGCCTTCGGGAACGAGCCGCTGTCCTCGGACGCCGCCCGCGAGTCCGTGGGCCTGATGATGCTCCAGTGGGGCCTGCACCCCTGGGGGATCTACGCCGTCGTCGGCCTGGGGCTGGCGTACATGTCGTTCCGTCGCGGCCGCCCGATGTCCGTGCGCTGGCTGCTGGAGCCGCTGATCGGCCGCCAGCGGGTCGAGGGCTGGATCGGCCACGCCATCGACGTCATCGCGATCGTCGGGACGCTGTTCGGCGTGGCCACCTCCTTCGGCTTCGGCGTCAGCCAGGTGGTCGACGGGATCGAGTTCTACGGCTGGATGGAGCGCTCCCCGGCGCTGGTCATCGGGCTGATCGCCGTGGTGACCCTGATCGCCACCTGGTCCGTGGTCTCCGGCGTGCACAAGGGCCTGAAGTGGCTCTCCAACTTCAACATGTCCCTGGCCGCCATCCTGGCCCTGCTCGTGTTCGCCCTGGGCCCGACGATCTTCCTGCTGCAGTCCATCCCCGAGAACCTGGGCCAGTACCTGAGCCAGCTGCCGCAGACCGCCCTGCACGTCGGGCCGTTCTCCGAGGACAACTGGGAGGGCCTCTGGACCATCGCCTACTGGGGCTGGTGGACCTCGTGGGCGCCCTTCGTGGGCATGTTCATCGCCCGCATCTCGCGCGGGCGCACCATCCGCGAGTTCGTCGTGGGCGTCCTGCTGGCCCCGACCCTGGTGAGCCTGGTGTGGTTCACGATCTTCGGCAACACCGGCATCCTGTACCAGCAGACGGGCCGGGAGATCACGGTGGAGGACGCGGAGACCGGCGAGCAGACGGTGAACAGCACCACCGCCCTGTTCCAGCTGTTCGACCACTTCCCCGCCGGCATGTTCCTGGGCATCCTGGCCATGGTCGTGGTGGTCTTCTTCTTCGTCACCTCCTCCGATTCCGGCTCGCTGGTCATCGACATGATGGCCCACGGCGGGGCGACGTCCACCCCGACCGTCACGCGCGTGTTCTGGTCCGTCCTGGTCGGCGTGGCCGCGGCGGCCCTGCTCGTGGCCGGCGGTGACGTGGCCATGACGGCGCTGCAGACGCTGGCCGTCTCCACGGCGGCGCCGTTCTCGGTGATCCTGGTCATCGCGTGCGTCTCGCTGCTGCGGGCCTTCCGGCACGAGACCCTGTCCATGCCCCAGCACATCGAGGTCTTCCTGCCGGAGGGCGAGGCGGCAGCTCCGTCCCCGACGACGGCCGGCGCGGTTGCCCCGGCGGGTGCAGTGGCGCCTGCAGGAGTGACCCGGCGGGACGAGGCCACCGCGCGGCTGGGGGCAGCCGCCGTCGACGCGGCCAAGCCGCACCGTTACGGCCGGGAGGCCTTCCGCGGCCTGGGCGGGGCGTCGATGTCCCTCAGCGGCCTGGCCACGGTGGTGCCCACCCCCGGCGATGAGCCGGACAAGCACATCATCTCCTACCGCCGGGTGCGGCCCAGCGAGATCACCGTCAACCCGGAGACGGGAGCGACCGAGTTCACCGAGACCGCCAGCGATCCCCTGGCCGGCGAGACCTTCGACACCCCGGAGTTCGAGTCCTCGCAGGAGTACCTGGACCAGGGTGGCCAGCTGGAGGACTCCTCCGGCGAGCTCGCACCGGTGGGCGCCGGCGGTGATGACGTGGACGGCACGGGCACGGCTCCGGACTCCCGGACAGAACGGTGACCGGCCGCCCCGTGCCCATCGAG